>JAAZPN010000309.1 GCA_012797215.1 Chloroflexota bacterium
ATGACCGCGGAAGAGAACGTTGGTTTTCCTCTGCGTTTTTCGGGAATCAAATCGTCCCTGCGCAAAGAACGCGCGCTGGAAAAGTTAGAGGAAGTTGGCTTATCAGACCGCTGCAACCATAAACCCACCGAACTCTCCGGCGGACAGCAGCAGCGCGTCGCAATCGCGCGCGCACTCATTAATGACCCTTTGCTCATCCTTGCCGACGAGCCCACTGGCAACCTGGATACCAACAGCGGCACTGCGGTGATGCACGCGCTTTTGAGCCTTCAAAAAGCAGGGAAAACGATTTTGGTTGCCACGCACGATCCTCGCATGCTTGCCGTCGCTTCAGAGACCATTTTCCTGCTGGATGGTATGCGGGTGACTGAAGAACAATATCGCGAAACAATTGAAAAAATGACCTGGGAAGGTGGAGAATAACTATGAAAAGATTACACACAAAAATTGCGGCAGCCGCGCTTCTGTTGGTCTTCCTGCTCGCGAATGTTCCCGCGCAGCCAGCCGCAGCGCAGACTTCGCAGCCGCTGCTCTACATTTATTCTTACTCTCCGGGGCCAAATACCGCTGTATCGCCGTGGGCGCCTTTCGATTTCACCTTTGTGCTGGCCAACAAGAGCGAAGCTGTCGCAAGAAACCTGGTAATGACATTCAGCAGCGAAGATTTCATCCCCTTAAACGGCGGCGTGTTCACCCTGAACAGCATCGGTCCGGAGGACCGCCCAGGGACGACCTTCCGCTTTCGCGTTAGCGATTACAGCACCTGGAAATATTCCGGCGTGATAAACGCCACAGCCAGCTACACGGATGACGCTGGAACCAGTTACACTACCTCATTTGTGTTTTATGTTGCCATTGCCCAGTCTGCCGTCGCCAGCCCGACTAAAACCCCCACCCCTGGTCCGGCGACAAAACCGCAGCTGGTTGTTTCTGGCTACAGCACGGATGTGGATCCGCTGCAGCCCGGCTCCGCTTTCAAGCTCAAACTCACAATTGCCAATGCCGGCGTGGCAGACGCCAGCAATGTTTCGCTGGTTTATGGCGGCGGCGTCTCGCTCGCGCCCAACGAGCAGGGCACGCCCCAGCCGGGCATTTCCGGCTCCACTGGCGACCTGACCAATTTCGCGCCTGTCGGAAGCTCCAACGTGGTTCTGCTGGGCAATCTGCCGGTCGGCGCCGTGGTGGAAACAGAGCAGCAATTCGTTGTCAATGTCAGCACCGTTCCCGGCGCCTACCCGCTGAAAGTTTCGCTGGTCTACACCGGACCGGGAGGAACCCGCGCGGTTGATGATCAGCTGATCACGCTGCTTGTCTACGCCCTCCCCCAACTGGAGATCAGCTTTTATCGCGATCCGGGCATGTTTTTTAACGGCACGATGACCGCGCTGCCCATCCAGATTACTAACCTTTCCCGCAAGACCACTGTGCTCGGCAATATGACTGTCAGCTCCGAAAACGCTGACCTGCAGAACAACACCGGGCTCGTGGGCACATTGGACCCCGGCGGTTACTTCACCTGGGATGTGATGTACACGCCTTTTGGTGAAGGTCCGACAACAATTAAAGTGGCTATCAACTACACGGATGACTTCAACCAGCTGCGTGTGTATGAATCCGCACTCGATATCGAGGTACAGCCCCCCATGGAGATCCCGCAAGAACCAATCCCCGGTGAAGGCGAGATGCCGGCAGAGCCTGAGCAGCCAGTCAGCTTCTGGGCAAAAATTTGGAACGCAATCAAGGGCTTTTTGGGCATCGGTACTGGCAGCGGCGCGGTACAACCGGGCGAAATTCCTGTAGAAGAAGACCCCAGTAACATGCCTTTCCCGCCAAAATACTAACTAAGGATTTCGGATGCGATTTAGCGATCTGATTGATTTGATAATTGCCAACCTGGCACGTCGGAAGGGACGGGTTTTTCTTACCGCCATCGG
>JAAZPN010000310.1 GCA_012797215.1 Chloroflexota bacterium
CTTGTAGATTTCATCCAGAATAGGCTGAAATTTTTGTGCTAAAGCGATTGATTGTGCCATTGTAGTGTTCCTTTCAAACTATTCCAACCCGGCGGCTTTTCTTGCCGCGATCGTGATTGGGTCTTTTTGGTTGCCAGACGACTTAGCCGGGTTCATTGCGCTCGCGCCGCCGCCCGCCAGGTACGGCTTGTCTTTCAGCAATCCCGTGAGAAGCGCTTCGGAGTTCGTAGGTTGCCCTGCTTCGTCATACTCCAGCTTGCTGGTATCCAGCAGCCTGTACGCCGCGTCCGGGTCGATGATGCCCAGCTTCGCCGCCTTCGCGGTAATATCGCTCTGTGTCATCAACGCCTTCTGCTTCTCAGCCGCGTCCGCCAGCTGTTTTTCCAGCTGCGCCGCGCGCTCCTGCGCCTTCTGCAATTCAGACATCTCAGCTTCTTTGGCTGCGTTTTTCGCCTGAACAAGCGCTTCAAGCTCGTCCATGCCCGCCAGCCCTTTCGCCCGCAATAACGCCTGAATCTCGCGTTCTGCCCGCGCTTTAATCATCCGGTTCACGTCATCTTGTGAAAACGTCTTCTTCTCAGCCCCGCCGGCGTTCGCGGTAACTTCCCCGCCCTGTTCGCTGGTCTGTCCGTTCTCTGTTACCTGTTTGGCTTGTTCTTCAGCCATGTGCTCATCTCCCCACCAGTTGACCGCCGGTGTCGCGTGTTTTGAATTGAACAAAAACGCCCGCTCTAAAGACCAGTTTCCTGGTCTCAAGAGCGGGACGCTTCTGCGTGCGGCTTTTATCCCCACCGACGGGCTGATTGTCTCAGGCGGTCGATGTGTTTATGTCAATACCAATATTAGCACAATATCTTTACTTTTGCAAGCTGTCTGCAAGTTTTGCCATCGCCATATATCGTTTTGCCTCTGCTTCACCCAGCAGCTCAACCAGACTGGCCTGTCTCACGCCTTCGCCCCATAACGCGCTGTATGTCTTCCGGCTCAATGCGTCAAACCCGAACTTGCCATCTTTCCACGCCAGCCACTTTGACGGCCCCAGGATGGCGCGCTGTTCCTCCGCGCTCAAGCTCCGGAAGTACGCCTCTCCGCTCAACTTGCGGTTGGCATATGTTCGCTGCTGCTCCGGCGTAATGCCGTATTTCTTAGCCACATCCGCGAATGACGGACCAGCCTTCTCCACTCCAGAAAAGTCTACTCCGTATTCCGCGCCTAACTCTTCCCAGCTTTTTACAATTGCCGTGCTGGTGCAGCGGCAAGCCGGATGACTGCTCATTGTCTCCGTTATCGGGTGTTCGCTTCCGTGCAAGCTAAGGCACACCGGGCAGGTGTTTCCAGTCAGGGCTGCCTGCCAACGCCAACCCTTTATCACGTCCGCGTTCGCTTTATAGCTCTCCGCCGTCGCAATGCGCTGCGCCCGCATAACTTCCGTCCGTGAGATGGTCAGCGCGCGGTTTAGCTGTATGCCTAAAGCGTCCCGTATCATCGGCGCGATCTTGCGCGGGTTATACCCCATCACCATTCCCTGTACCAGCGCGTCCTCTGCTGACTGCGCTCCCGCCTCACAAATAGAGCGGAATAGCTTATCCAGCGCGGACCCTCGCTGCGTTGCGCCTATCAACGCTTCAGTTTCGCCTTTGTTCAGGTTGTTCACTACGAACCGGCTCTGCTCGTCGTATTCCGCGCCCATCGCCAGAATGGTCATATCCCGATTGAACGCCAGGCTTTCAGCAATAGCGCGCGCTTGCTGTGAGCTGATCGTCCTTTGTGAGAACGCCGAAAAATGTGCCAATTCTTTCGCAACCAAAGCCTGTGTCGCGGTCAGCCTTTGCTTCTGGTACAGCCAAGCAAGCCCGACATCCTGCCCCTGCGCCTGCGCCCGCTCATACTCCTTTTGCAGAACCGCCAGC
>JAAZPN010000311.1 GCA_012797215.1 Chloroflexota bacterium
ATCTTGTGTGTGTTGTTCGTCATCGCGAGCTTGCGAAGCGATCTCCCAATCGGCACAATTTTGCTCTGTTAGTGTAAAGGCAGATTGCCACACCGTTTTGCCTTTGCTCTTGGATTGTTGCCTTAGTCTGCGTGGCAAAACGGTTCGCAATGACAGACAGATAACGGGCTCTGGCCGCCTTCGTAGTGGTGGAAGCTCACAAGATCCGCACCCACCAGCAAAGCTTATCCACGGCTCGAAAACTGCCAGAGCGCGCTAAGTGTGTTATTATTCAAAAGTTAAAATATAGGCTGGGGATTGTATCCGCCTTCAGGACGCTGCTTGCGTTTTGAAACGGAAACCTCTCCCGCGAGGTTGCTCATGATTCTTTCAGTAATTTTGTATGGTTTCTTATTTGCTACTCTCTTGGCCGCGCTCTTTCATCTTTGGCGGGATGGCGGTTTGGGGAAACTAATCCTCTACTTACTCGCCAGCTGGGCCGGTTTCTGGCTGGGGCAACTAGCCGCTAATCAATTTGATGTGCATATCATGGACCTTGGCGAACTTCATCTTGGTCCTGCGCTTTTAGGCTCGCTAATGTTTCTGTTTCTTTCACATTGGATTGGCCAGATAGGGAAAGCAGCGTGAACGCTCTTGCCCAGGACGGGGATTTGGTCCAACTGCAAGGGAGCGGCTACAAAAGCCATATCCTGCGCCTGAAGGCGGGCGAGGTGCTGCAAACGCACCGCGGCGTGATTAAGCACGACGCGGTCATCGGGCAGCCCTGGGGCGCCAAGCTGCAATCGCACACTGGCAGTCCCTTTTACCTGTTTCAACCCGGGTTAGCAGACCTGATTCGGGAAACCAAGCGCACCACCCAAATCCTGTATCCAAAGGATATCGGTTACATTTTGCTGGTGTTGGGCGTTGGCCCCGGCAAGCACGTTCTGGAGGCAGGCACTGGTTCCGGAGGGCTGACCACCGCGTTCGCTTACATGGTCGGCGAAACAGGCCGGGTTATCTCTTACGAGCGCAAGCCCGAAGTGCAAGCACTGGCGCGTACCAATCTCAGCCGACTGGGTTTTGAGGAAAGGGTGGAATTTAAGCTAGGTGATGCGGCGGATGGTTTTACTGAGCGGGATGTGGACGCGCTTTTTCTGGATTTGCCCAATCCATACGACTACATAGCCCAGGCAAAAACCAGTCTTAAGGGCGGCGGTTATCTCGGAATCCTCGTTCCAACGGTGAATCAAGTTTCTCGCTGCCTGCAAGCGCTCAAGTACAACCAATTCGCGTTTGTGGAAGTTTGCGAGATCCTGCTGCGCTACTTTAAAACCGATTGGGAAAGATTGCGGCCGACCGATCGCATGGTTGCCCATACGGGTTTCCTGATTTTTGGCCGCTCGGTGTTCGAGACCAGCGATGAGCTTTTTGATGGGGAGGCAAACGAGCTGGCGTGAGAGAGTTTGTGATTGAAGCCGAAACGCTGGCGCGAAAACTGGCTGGTTTGAGAAAGTATCCGCGGGCGGAATACGAAGCCGAAGCTAATTTTGACCCCAAGAATTACAAGCCTGCTGCCGTTTTGGCGCCTTTGCTCTGGTTTGAAGGCGAGTGGCACCTGTTTTATACGCGCCGCAGCAGCAGCCTGATGAACCACAGCGGGCAGGTATCCTTTCCGGGCGGCAGCTGGGACGTGGAAGACGAAGACCTAAGCGCCACCGCGCTGCGCGAGTCCTGGGAGGAGACCGGCCTGCGCCCAGAGGAGGTGCGCGTTTTGGGGGAAATGCCCGCGATTGGCATCACCACGCATTTCCTGGTCACGCCGGTGGTTGGCATCATTCCCTGGCCGTATCCGCTGCGCCTGCAGGAGACTGAAGTCGCGCGGGCGTTCATCGTGCCTCTCAGTTGGTTGGCAGACCCTGCCAATTTTTACACCAGCACCCGTATTTACGAAGGCAAGACCTACGAAATCATCTACTATCAGTTATACGATGGTGAAAAAATCTGGGGCGCTACCGCGCGGATTACCCAGGAGTTGCTAAAGCTTCTATAAAAAAAGGCTGCCAGTATGGCAGCCTTTTGGTTTGGCATTGCTCGAAGCCAGAGATTACTCAGCTTCTTCTTTCTTGCCTTTTTCAAGCACTTCCGGCTCTTCCACAGCGGCGGTTTCAGCTGCAGGTTCTTGCTGGGAGTAGCTAACCGAAACGACCACTTCTTCCGGGTCCGTGAATACAGTAATTTTGTCACCAAGCTTAAGGTCAGCGACTGTGATATTGTCGTCCACGCTCTGAAGAACGCTCAGGTCCACTTCAATCTTCGAGGGAAGGTCGCGTGGGAGACATTCGATTTCCAGTTCGTACAGGTTGTGGAGGATGACCACGTCCGCAAGTTTTGAGACCGGCGCTTCGCCAACGAGACCAATCGCAACGGTGGTGCGCAGCGTCTCTGTCAGGGAAACCGCCAGGAAGTCCACGTGGATCAGGCGGCCGTAGATTGGGTCGCGCTGGCGGTCGCGCACGATAACCGTGTACTTCTCGCCGTTGACATCGATGGTGACCAGGCTGGAGGAGCTTAGTTTGCCCAGTTTGAGGGAAGCTTCGTGCGAAGCCATCTGGATCGGGAAAGCTTCCAGGTGACGACCGTAAATTACGCCCGGGAGAATGCCGGCGCGGCGCAAAGCTTTGACCTGTTTGCCCTTAACGGTCCTTTTTTCTGCATTAATGATAATTTCTTCTTGTGCCATTGTTTTTTTCCTTTTCAGGCGCCTCTGACCCCACCCGGGGCTGCCCTCGCCTTATAGATTGCCGGACGGATTTCCGGCGACTTAGTAGTTTAACGCTTGTCCGGGTCTGCGTCAAGCAAATCCCGGCGAAATGCGCCTGGGATACGGAACCCCGGGTTTTCAATGCGGTAGTAGAATGATCATGTCTTCTCGAGTGTTTGGAGTGCATATGAAAAAGCAATCTGTGTTTACCAGGGTTCTGATAATCATTGGGAGCATCCTGGTCTGGGTTCCGGTGCTGCTGCCATTCGTCTTTTCATTCAGACCTCTACTTGGCGGAGGGAAGTTCCGCCTGGATTACCTTATACCCGCTGAATTAGCGTTGTTTTGCCTGGCGGGGGGATTGTTGTTGGTCTGGGCAGCGATTCGGGCAAAAACAGGACGGAAGCTGGTCATCTGGTCTTTAGCGGCGGCTGTTTTCCTATTGGTGTTCAGTCAGCTGCTGGCAGTTTGGCTAGGCTTGGCATCCGGTAGAGTGGGCGAAGGCACCTGGCAGATGGTTGTGGTAGTCGCGCTGCTGGTGCTGTATTGGGCTGCACTCGCGCTGCTTGGCATAGCGGGCATTCGCTTGTGGGGCTTGCTGCGCAAGAGAGAGTTGCAAGGAGCTGTATGAAAAAAACAAGGGATTGGTTGATTACCAATCCCTCGTGATTTACTAAGCGGCTGTTCAGCTTTATGCTTCTGGCGCTGGGGCGTCTGAGGAAGCTTGTTTTTCGCTCAGGCTGCGCATGATTTCCGCCTTCAGCTTTTCAGTCTCTTCGTTTCGCGCGGTTTTTGCGGCCGCGCTCACTTCCAGGTTGAGCTTGTCGGAGAGCAGGAGCGTGAGCAAGCCTTCCATGATGCTGCTGCCGGTCGCGCCGCCTTCACTGCCAGAAGCGCCCACCACCACTCTCGGCACCACGTCCACGCGGGACTGCTGCACGGCTTCGGCAAAGCGGTTCATGACCTGCTGGGTCACCTG
>JAAZPN010000312.1 GCA_012797215.1 Chloroflexota bacterium
CTTTCAGTTATTCCTCCTGGACAATTTTCTCCGCAAATACTAAGGCCGCAGCTGCCGTATCAGCCTGCTTGACGGGGTTTAAAAATTGATGTTATTATCCATTTATGTATTTACGCGGAAGCAGTCTTTCCCTACGCAAAAAACGAAGGCGCGGCAATCCACTACTCATCATTCTGTTGACAGCCGCTATTGCCTTTTTGGTGTACTTTAATGTGGTTGTCGCGCCAGATATGAGCCCGCCCTTTGTTCCGACGCCTACTATTACCCGCGATCCGATATCATTTGAAATTGAAGCGGACGGACTCGCGGTTGAGGGTAAATTCCTATCCGCGATCGAAACTTATCAGGCAGCCATCAACGCCAATCCCCGCAATATTGATAACTACCTGAAAATTGCCCGTTTACAAATATACTCAGGCGATTATCCGCAGGCGCAGGTAAACGCTGAAAATGCCATCCTCCTAAACAAGACCAGCGCTGACGCTTTCGCGCTGTTGGGTTGGGCGAAAGGGCTGCAGAAGCAGTACCTGGAAGGCGAACGCGACGCCCAAACCGCCATCCAGCTGGACCCGAACAACGCCATCGGTCACGCGATTTATGCTTATCTGCTGGCGCTGCGGGTGGAAATTGGCGCGAACGAGCTCAACACCGTAGACCTCGCCATCGAAGAATCCCGCACCGCGTTGGCATTGGACGCGAATTTACTGGAGGCGCGCTGGGCGCGTGGTTATGTGCTTGAGATTACCAGCAACTACGCAGAAGCCGTGGAACAATACGAGGTTGCCATCCAACTAAACGCGAATATCGCGCAGCTGCGGCTTGCGCTGGGACGAAACTATATGACCCTGGGCAATTTTGATGAAGCCGTCTTTGAGTTCACCAAAGCCTATTCCCTTAACCCGACGAACCCAGTCCCCAACTATTTCATCTCCCGCGTATACGGTAACTTGGGAGAATGGGCGAAAGCCATCCAGTACGGTGAGCAAGCCCTAAAAGATGGACCGACAGAAGCCTACCTTTACGCCCACCTGGGCACCATGTATTACCGCAGCAACTCCTACAACCAGGCTGTTATCTACCTTGAAAAAGCCGTGCGCGGGGGCGTCACGGAAAGCGGCGCGGTGGTGCAGGGGCTGCCTCTGGACTATTCCACCTTTGTTATCGAAACCTACAGCCGATACGGCCTCTCCCTTGCGCGGATTAACCGCTGCAATGAAGCGGTCGCGGTTGCCAATGGCATGCTTCAAACAATACCAGATGACGCGGACGGCGTTTTTAATGCCAATGAGATGATCCGTATTTGTCAGCAGAATCTGATTAACCCGCCTACCGCCACACCGGTGCCAACAGCTACTCCCGCAACCGGCCCTTCTCCAACGCCGACTCCAACGCAAACACCAGCGCCGTAAGTATGTACATTAAAGAACGACAAAACCTGTTTCGAAATCCTAAAAATCAGTCCAATCCGTACCGGATTATGCTTTTACTGCTGATAATCGTGGTGCTGGTTGCCGTTCTGCGCAGTTACGCGCAGGGCGCTATCTGGCCGCCATTTATTCCTACCCCAACCCCTACGCGCACGATTAATTCCTACATGATGGAGGGCAGCACGCATTATTTGGCGGGCAACCTGGAGCTGGCGATTTCGTCTTACAACAAAGCCGTACTGATGGACCCGGGAAACACCAAGCTGCTGGTGGACCTGGCAAAAATTCAGGTCTATTCCTCTAACACGCTGACGACCGACGCGGACCGGCGCGCGCGCCTGGCTGAAGCATTGGCTGTGATTGATCAAGCCAAAGCACTGGAGCCGAACAGTTCTGATGTGCTCGCCACCCGCGCCTTTGTGCTCAACTGGAACGCGAATCCGACCTTGGCTGGCGTTAATTCCCAGAACCTGCAGAATGAAGCGGAATCCGAAGCACTCATGGCGCTGCAGATGGACAGCAAAAATACGCTGGCGATGGCGTATTACGCAGAAATTTTGACCGACCAATACAAATGGGTGCAGGCGCGCGAGTACATGTCTCAGGCGATGGAGAACGGCGCGCAGTACATGGATGTGCACCGCATCCAGGCTTACCTGTACGAAGTGTTGGGTGAATACAACCTCGCGATTGGAGAATACCAAAAAGCGATTGAAATTACGCCTAATCTGACGTTTTTGTACAATTCCGTAGGCAGGCTCTATCGCCACTTGGAGCAGTATGACGTGGCGCTTGAGTATTTTGACCGGGCAGCCAGCCTGAACGAACAATTGGGCATAAAAGACCCTATCCCTTACATGCTGATTGCCAATACCTACGTGCGCATGGGTGAGGCCATGGTTGGATCTCGGAACGCTTATAAGGCGCTTACCTTGAGCCCTTACAATGCGGATACTTACGGTCAGGTTGGGGTAATCTATTATCGCGCGCGCAACTACGAAGGTTCAATCCCTTTGCTGCAGTGCGCAGTGCGCGGATGTGACGCTGCCACCAGCTGCGAAGGCCGGGAATGCGATAATCCTGAAGAAGAGCAAATCGTGATTGAAGGCTTGCCGCTCTCGGATACAACCGTCACCTATTACTACATTTACGGTTCCGTGTTGGCAGGCTTGCACCGCCCTGGCGACGATAAATGTGAAAAGGCTCTGGAAGTGTTGGCGGATGTGCGCGCGGTGTACGCGAATAACCCCACGATTATGGGGATTGTGGAAGCCAGCGAAGCTATCTGCAGCGGCGATTAAATCCGATATTAGAACAATGTAAGAAGTCTCTATCAGCCCTTGACTTCTGCTTTTGAGGGTTGTATTATTGTTGGTGTTAGCACTCAATTATGTGGAGTGCTAAAATATTGAGAGAAAACCAAAATTTTGGAGGAATATATGACAATAGCAATGAAACCTTTAGGAAGCCGTCTGGTGATTGAACCAAAAGAGCAGGATGAAGTCACCCCCGGTGGGATTGTTCTGCCTGATACCGCAAAGGAAAAACCCCAGAAGGGTACCGTGATCGCGGTTGGTCCTGGTGACCGGAATGAAAAAGGCGAACGTATCGCGTTGGATGTGAAGGTTGGCGATTTGGTGCTTTTCGCCAAGTACTCCGGCACTGAAATCAAGTACGAAGGCAAGAAACTGTTAATTCTGCGCGAGAGCGATATCCTCGCGATCCTTGGTTAATTATTGCGATTGAAGGAGATACCCTATGGCTAAACAACTTATTTTCTCGGATGAAGCACGCCGTGCCCTGAAAAACGGCGTGGATATTTTGGCGAACGCAGTTGCCACCACCCTCGGTCCCAAAGGACGCAACGTCGCCTTGGACCGCAAGTACGGTTCCCCCACCATCACCCATGACGGCGTGACGGTTGCCAAGGAAATCGAACTGAAAGACCCCTTTGAGAATATGGGCGC
>JAAZPN010000313.1 GCA_012797215.1 Chloroflexota bacterium
GCGGGCTGCTTTCACCCACATCCGGTCAGATTCTCTTTCCACAGCAAAACAAAGGCGGCAGCCTGACCGGCATGGTGTTCCAGAAGCCCAACCTGATGCCGTGGCGCAATTTATTTGACAATATCAGCCTGCCTCTACAGCTGGCAGGCAAAAATCCAATCGAAATCCAGCAGAGCACCCAGGAAATGATTGACCTGGTGGGACTGCGGGACTTCGAGAAGCATTACCCGCACGAGCTTTCCGGGGGTATGGCGCAGCGCGTGGCAATCGCCCGTTCTCTGGTGCACGACCCTGAAATCTTGCTGCTGGATGAGCCTTTTGGGCAGTTGGACGCGCTTACCCGCGAACGCATGGGCGAAGAGCTGCTGCGTATTTGGGGCAGCAAGCGCAAAACCATCCTGATGGTTACGCATTCCATCTCCGAAGCGATTTACCTGGCAGACCGCGTGCTGGTGCTGACCAGCCGGCCGGCAAAAATCAGCCTGGACCTGCCCGTGCCATTGCTAAGACCGCGCCGACAGGAGATGCGCTACGCGCCTGAGTTTTCGGAACTTTCACGCGTCCTTCACCGGCAGCTTTCCCAAAACGAGTAAAAGGGGGCCTGTATGCAAATTTCAGTTAACCACTCCCAGGCGCTGCTTGACCTCGTCCGCGCGGGTCATATCAGCGTGGACGCGGTGGAATGGGTGGATAAGCTCCCTGTATCACTCATCGTGGAGACCCGGGAGCTTTTTCCCTCGCTGGCGTTTCATCTGCATCCCGGGCGTTTTCACCGCACGGGTGCCTGGCTGACGCAGCTGCGTAATTACCTTGAAGTCTGCCCGCAAACCCCGCATATTTCCGTTCACCTGGCGCCGCTGCCCTGGCTGTGGACCGACGCAACCATGCGCCGCGGCAGACTGCTGCCCGGCCCGCTAGCTGACGCGTCCATTCGGCGTTTCATACGCGAGGTGAAATGGCTGCAACGCAACTCCAACCTGCCGCTGATTCTAGAAAACATGCCCGCGCTGCACCCCAAGCGCTACCTTTTTGAGAGCGACCCCGCAGTTATCGGGATGGTGTTGGAAGAGACAAATTGCGCCTTTTTGCTTGACCTGGCACACGCGCGCATCGCCGCGGAAGCGCGCGGAATCAGCCCGGAAACCTATCTTGCCGCGCTGCCGCTCGAAAAAACAGCCCAAATTCATCTGGCAGGCGTGCGCGCCGGCCGCGATGGACGCCTGTTCGACGCGCATGAACCGCTGACAGTCGAAGATTACCGCTTGCTCGAGTGGACGCTGGCGCGAGCGCAGCCAGCATGGCTGACCCTCGAGTACTTCCGCGAGGAGCCGCAGGCGGTGGCTGACCAGGTGAAACAGCTTGAAACCTACCTTAGCTCTTCGTAATTTTTGGCTGCAAACGCTGACTGCCCCTGTACTAACCGAATAACCCCGCGCATCCCCAAAAAGCTTGTTATCATTAAGATAATCAAGGATATTCGCCGTGGGACACTCCTCTGTACCCCAATCTGAATATAATCCAAGCGGACTGCAAATTACAGCTGTCGTTCCTGAACTACGCGTTGCCGATGTGGGCTTCAACTGCGAACATATTTTGCTCTGCCTGGAGCAAATCGCCGCGGAGAGCCCCGCGCCGCGGCTGGCGCTCTTCCCTGAACTCTGCCTGACCGGCTGCACTTGCGGTGATTTATTCCTGCAGCCCTTGCTGGTGGATAAAGCGCTGAGAGCCCTGGAACACATTGCCTCTCGCTGCCAGGAGTTGGACATGTGGGCGCTGGTAGGGCTGCCATTTCTCCATGTGAACCGCCTTTACAACGCCGCTGTTCTGCTGGGCCCCGCCGGCCCTGCCGGGCTTTCTCTTGAACGGCATCCGCTTGACCCAATTTCCGGGTTTTCGAGCCGCTATTTTAGCGCTGGGAGTGACTTCCCGGATAGGCAGGCGGAGATTTTTGGGCAGACGGTTGCCGCGGCGGCGGATCTGAGCCTGATACTGCCTGAGCTCTACCCGGAAAGGCTGCAGGTCTGCGTTGGGCGGACAGAGAACTTGATTCTTGATTTGCGTATAGGTTTATTATTGAATCCCTGCGCCCTGCCCGCGCTGGCGCTTGCCGACCAATCCCCCGCAACCCGCCAGTCTCTCCGCGCCAGCGGCAAGGCATATTGGGCGTATGCCTCTTGTGGACCGTGCGAATCCACGGCTGAAGTGGTATTTAGCGGCCGCGCTGGAATTTTGCGCGACGGTGAAACGCTGGCAGAAACACAGGAGCTGCAATTCTCAACGCAAATGGCCCGCGCGCGGATAAGACCCCAACGATACCCCACACGGAAAAAACCCAAATCTGTTGAACGAGAACCTGAAGAGCCGCTTAGCAAGACGCCCTTCATTGCATCCAGGCAGCCCGACGCGCAATGCGAAGCCGCGTTCGCTATACAGACTGCGGGCTTGATTGGCAGGCTGCGCCACACTGGCTTACGCAAGGTCGCGCTGGGCTTGTCCGGCGGCGCGGATTCCAGCCTGGCGCTCTTGGTCTGCTGGCAAGCCTTCAGGCAGATGCATCTGGATGGGAAAGGCATTCTGGCGGTGAGCATGCC
>JAAZPN010000314.1 GCA_012797215.1 Chloroflexota bacterium
AAGGGCGCCCAAATCCTGGTTGCTCCAACCATCCCAGGGAAGAGAAAGCCGAAGCTGGAAGACCTGCGTAAGGCGGACGCTTTTGAGACCAAGTATGTCTTTGACCCAACCAAGCCAGTGCAGATACTGCCGCCAATCCCTATTGATATTTCCAAGCTGTGGTTGATGTGCCGCTGCGTGGTGAAAGGGAAGGTGGCCAAACCTGCCATCGTCAACGGCGAGCTGGTTTATCGTCCTGTTTGTGGCGCAAAAGTTCACATTTGTGAGGTGGATAAGCTCTGGCGCATTATCCCGCGCTTGCCCAAGGACGTTATCTTCCGCATGCGCGATGAACTGATTAAGGATTGGAAGAAACACCGATTGCTCCCGAAGCCGCCCATAATCAAGTTCCCCTGGCCGCCGCCCCCACCCGACCCGTATCCCATTTTCCCCGCCCGCCCGCAAGAGATGGCCACTCCGGAGGAACGGGTCACACCCATCAATTTGCCTTCCACTTTTGGCGGTGAAGGCTTATTGAGCCCCGCGCGTTCTTCGTATTGGTACCATCCCAATTGGTTGAACCCACAGCCCGAACCACCTCTGCCGGATTACATCACGCCGCGCATGGGGCAGCGGCTGATGA
Organism: Chloroflexota bacterium; assembly: GCA_012797215.1. Next base: position 623 of record JAAZPN010000314.1, read on the forward strand.
CCGCGAAAATGGCGATGACGAGCGCGCCCAGCCGCAAAGAAACCAAGCTGCCGCTGCTGATTGACACGCTCCCCGCCAAAGTCTCCAAGGACCTACAGTCAAGCTCTGATGCCGTGGTGCGCGGCGCCCTGCGCGAGGTTTACCCGAAGATTTTGCCCTACCTATGCTTCTGGCCATGGCTGCACCCCTACTTCTGCGTGTGCGACGAAATTGCCACAGTCATCAGCGACTACGGCGATTTTGAAACCACCATCTGGTACCGCTGCGTGGGCGATAAGCCCGACCTGTACTTCTGGGTGGAATACGAAATCGACGGCGTGTGGACGACGGTCTACAACCCCAAACCGCTGTGCTGCCACGTCCACTGGGACTACCCCTGTGGCGAGGAAGTTATGCTCGCGATAACCGACCCGCGCGTGCCCTGGTGCAGTCCGAACCCAGACTTGAAGGATCTGAGTGTGCTGGTTAAGACCATCGGCTGCGGCTTGAGCATGAGCGAGATTGAAAAAACTGACCCAGCCACCAAGGGTAAAACCACCGCCGGCGAACCGCTGGCTGGCTCGCTGGAACTGCGGCTGGATATGAGCCGCAGCAACCTGATCGCGCTGGGGGTCACGCACTATCGCTGTTCGTACCGCCGCCTCACCAAAGGCGACGTTTCTGTTGCGGTCACTGACAGCTGGCACGTGATGGCTCGCGAAGTCTACCGACCCTACGTGGAGAAAGTCTGGAGCTTAGTCCCATATCCGCATTTCAAGAACGTCACCAAGTACGAGAAGATGGGACCCTACACCGCGGATATGCTTTTCAAGATTCAGCCAAAAATGCCCATGTCAGGCACCTGGTACGACTCGGTCATGAACGAACACCTGGACCTGGCCTGGGCGTACTTCGACACAGCCCTGCTAAAAGAGGCGGACGGAATTACCCCGGCCGTTGGCCAATACGAGATCAAGCTGGAGTTGTTTGATAGTTATGGCAACCTGATCAAGTGGAACAACCCCGGCGGAACTGGTGAAAACATCCTGGCCTTCATGACCGACAACCCCGCTCCGTTTGAAGTCGCGACCGGCATGACCGAAGTGCTCGCCCCAGCGGACAACCTGATTTTGAGCGGAGGCAACACGCTCGGCTTCAAACTGACGCTTTTCGTGGATAATACCCCCTGCGAAGCGGCGATTGATGACCCGTTTATCACAAGTCTGCCGGACGTGAAGTCCGGGCCGTGCGGCTTCTTGTTCTTTGACCCGAGCGCGCCTTCCAAACTTGGGCTGCGCTGCTTGGCGCGCCAGAAGTATAACCACGCCGTATTCAGCTTCTGGACGGTGAAAGGCAGCTCCGGATACATCCCGGAAGCCACGTTGGGCTGGGATTTTTCCATTCCCGCGCAGTACAGCATCCCTGTTTACAGCCCCGCTGCGGCCTACCCGGGCAATGGCTTCACGCGCTCCGCGGACAGCCATTTCAGCAAGGAAATCCCCGTGCCCATCATGCTGAATTCCAATGGCTTTGAGTGCCCGGAGGCGGCTTTTGCCTGCACGCTGGAAGTGTACTCGACGGCCTATGACGGATACTCGCAAGCCTGGTGGCTGAACGCCTGGGCTATCCCGAAAGCCTTCGCGCTGGCGCCGGGGACGCCCTGATAAGGGCTGATTTCTGACCGGGAACGGGGAATGCGTCCCCCCGAACCCGGAGCTGTGCAAAACAACAGGCAGGCTGGAAAGCCTGCCTGTTCGCGTGCTTTGTGGGTAGGGCTCAATCTAGGAAGAGCGCCTCTGCCCAGGCGCGGATTGCGTCCCAGTCGCGCAGGTCAGTCGTAGGCATGCTTTTGGCAAAGGCTTTGAACGGGAAACCAATTTTGGTCGGGTCCCAGCGCCCGCCGAAGAGCGCGACGGCAGTGGGTCCGTACCAGGAACGGCTGGCAAGTTCTTTATCGAGGATGGCGCGCGCGTCGGTCCATTCTTTTTCAGAGCGCGGCTCGGTGGTGGGTCCCAGCGCGAAGACGGCTGTGGGGATGCTTTGCAGGTCGGCGCGGAAGCGGTCCAG
>JAAZPN010000315.1 GCA_012797215.1 Chloroflexota bacterium
AGTTGAATATTACGAAATTGAGGCAGGCAAGGCAGTCGGGCATTATCGCCCGCTCCACGATGAAGAATTAGCGCCTTCTGAAATCAGGGACCAAATTCAGGCTGGCGCACTGCACTACACATCTGACCTGCGGGAAATTCGCCAAAACCTGCTGCCCGATTTTCGGCCATCCAGCTTTGTGGCAACGTCTCTGATGGATACCTTCCTGACCAAGCAATCTACAGCGGAAACCGCGCTGCTTTCCAGCATCATCCTGGATGATTATTATTGCGGGCGGGATCTGGTTGCCTGATGGCTGCCTTAGTTACAGCCTGCCTCACCTCTTCATCAGGCGCGCCAAGAAACGATTAAAAGCGCGCAGCGGGCGTGTAAGTTTCCAGCTTCGGCTGTTGGCGTATCCCACCGCTTCGTCCCGTAAAGCTTCAATCTGTTGGCCGCGCTGCAATATCTCGTCGTTCTGTTTGGCCAGGTCTTCGTGCAGCCGCGAATAACGGCTGTTGGTCAGGTCGCGCAGTTCGTCCAGCTGCAGCGCCGCCGCGGCCAGCGCGGCCTCAATCGGGCTTGCTTCTGCCGCTTGTTTTGCTCCCGCGCGGGCGATTTCGTTGTAAGCTTTTGACCATTCGGCCGCGTGGTCTTGCGCCAGCCACTTCCGGCGGATATCCTCCTGGGCATTTTCGGCCATTTGTAAGCACAAACCTGGGCCCTCAATCAGAGCCCCCAACTTGTTCTCCCAGGCCTGCGCATCCCCCGCCAGAAATCCGTTTACTCCATCCTGTACCGCCGCGGCATAGGGCGGCAGCGCGGCGTACACGCCGGGCAGACCCAGCGCGGAATATTCCATGAATTTGATTGCGCTTTTGCAGCGGTTGAACAGGTTATCCTGCAGGGGCGCGAGCGCGATATCGGCTTCCAGTTGGCGGAATTCCTGCTGAAATTGGCGGTAATCAAAGCTGCGCACTGGATGGTAAGCAACTTGCGCGATATCCGCTAATCCTTCGGGCGGCTGAGCGCCAAAAAAAGTGAAACGCACTTTATCCCCAAAGCGCCTGGCCGTGCCGCGCAGCGCTTCAGAAATCCCGTTCAGGTCAGGGATGTGCGTGGGGGTGCCCATGAAAAGAATGTTTATAGGGGCGTCTTGCGCGCGCAGAACAGGCCGCCTAAACTGCCACAGGTCCGCGTCCAGGTAATTGGGCAGCACCACAATATTCGGATTGAACCCGCTTAGTTCCTGTTTTAGTTCGGGAGTGGTAACCGTCAGCGCATCCGCGCTGAGCAAAGCGTGCAGCAGCGCTGGCAGGCTGTCGGCAAAATCTCCGGCCAGCCGGTCGGGGTGGTCCGGAGGCAATGCCAGCAGGTTATCATCCAGGTCCATCACCACGGGAACGCCTCGCGCGCGCGCTTCGCTTAGCACGCCTTGGTAGGCTTTGAAGTGGCGCGAAAAATCCCGCTGGAAGCAAACCAGGTCTGCGCCAGCAATGTACTCAGGTCTTGGCTCGCCTGCAACCACGCCTTGGATAAGCGCAATCCCAGCAGCTTTTAGTGGAGAAATAAAGCGATATAACTCCAGCGCGGATTCGACCGGATTATAGGTAAAAAAGACGACACGCTTGACTTGCATACTGGCTCCTGCCTGGATGTACTCTGTCTGGTTTTATTATAGCCGGCCTGGCGTGCCTGCCAGGAGATTAGCGGATTTGCGGAGGGGTTTTCAGGGCTTTATCGACCGCGATGCTCCGGCAGACAAAGTCAGTGAATTCCCGGCCTGTCAAGGCGACCATCGTTTCTTCCAGGTC
>JAAZPN010000316.1 GCA_012797215.1 Chloroflexota bacterium
CGAAATCAATTTGATTGGCGATAACCCCCAGGCTGCCCGGTACGCAGGCATTGATATTACCCGCAATGTGATCCTGGTGTTCATGCTTTCCGGCGCGCTGGCAGGGCTGGCAGGCATGTCCGAAGTTAGCGGCGTGGTGCACCGCTTGCAGGAACGCATTTCGACCAATTACGGCTTCTCCGGCGTGATTGTAGCCTGGCTGGCCAAGCTAAACCCTTTTGCCACCATCCTGGTTTCCTTCCTGTTCGGGGCGCTGATTGTCGCCGGCCGGGAAATCCAACCTTCCGGTCTGTACTTCTTCATTCAGGGCACCATTCTGTTCCTGGTAATCAGCAGTGATGTTTTGCTGCGCTACAAAATTGAGCTGGTCCGCACGGCTCCGGAGGCAGTCAAGTGAGCTTAGAAATTATTCTCAGATCCGGTCTGGCAACAGGGACGATTCTGCTCTTCGCGGCAATCGGAGAAATCCTGACCGAGCTCGCCGGCATCCAGAACCTGGGTGTGGAAGGCATGATGCTGCTCGGGGCAATGGCAGCTTTCAAGACCGCCCTGGCAACGGGAAGCCCCTGGTTAGGCTTACTGGCGGGCATCGCGGCGGGCGGGCTGCTCAGCCTAGCCCACGCTCTGGTCACTATCCACTTCCAGGCAGACCAGGTGGTCAGCGGTTTATCGCTTACCTTTTTGGGGACTGGATTGGCGCTGGTGCTGGGTGAAGGCTTGACCGGGCAAAACGCGCCGCTTATTCCTAATGTGACTATTCCGCTCGCTTCCAAAATACCTTGGTTTGGTCGCATTTTCTTCGCGGATTTGAATTTGTTGGTGTACATCGGCTATTTGTTGATACCCATCGCCTGGTGGTACATCAATAAAACCCGTCCGGGCATGCACTTGCGCGCGGTTGGCGAAAAGCCAGCCGCCGCGGACAGTCTGGGCATAAATGTTTACGGCGTGCGCTACTTTTATACTTTTGTGGGCGGCTGCCTGGCCGGACTGGCTGGGGCAGCCATAAGCATCGCGATTTCTCCGGGCTGGTACAGCAACCTGACCACATCCGGGCAGGGCTGGATCGCGGTGGCGCTGGTCATTTTCGCGCAGTGGAACCCGATGCGGGCGGCTTTGGGCGGCTACTTATTTGGTATGCTGCGCCGCTTTATGCTGGACTTACAGGGTCCGATGCTATTGTTCGGGATGCGCAATCCGTTCTTTTATAACCACAACCTGGTGTTCTTTCTGCAAATGATGCCGTTCCTGCTGACGATTATCGCGCTGGTGTGGGGTTCCGCATCCGCGCGCAGGCAGCGCATTGGCGCGCCTGGCGCGCTGGGAACGCCGTACGTACGCGGAGAACGAGGGTGAAATTTTCGCGCGGGAAAGAGGAGGCGTTGCAGCCTCCTCTTTTTGTTTTACACATCAGGGAATGTGCAAGATAGGACAGAGCGCAAATTTTTTTAGTCATCCCCGCTTTGGCAACCAGACAGATAGTTTTTTCTCTGGCTGGGTGCGCATCTTGGCTGCGCGGCTGTTTTTATACTCTAACCAGAGTATAAGCACTGACGCATTACCGGCATGGCAGAGAAAGATCCTTCACTGCGTTCAGGATGACAGACAAAACCGGGCAGCTCGGCTGATACACACCTGGGTGTTTTCAGGAACACGGACAAAAAATGGGAATGCCGGATGATAAACGCCTGGGTGCTGTGCGCCTTGGGAATTGGACTGTCCTGACTGCGTATTTGCAGGACCAGTGAATTATGGCCGATCGGTTTACAGCCTGGAGGGCAAATGCCTTTTCACTTTGCGGAGGGTTTGATTACTTCTCAAGCACAGCCCGCGCGCTGCTGGCAATCACAGCCCGCTGCGCATTCGTAATCGGGCAGTACTCAGAGTTTGCCTGGGAGGTATCCTTGTTCTCCACCAACAAAATTGTCGCGTTTTGGCTCAGTACCGCGTTGTGCCAGGCACTTCGCTTGACGTTGTAGAGCTTTAGGGGTTGCATCCTTTCTACGCGCAACTCTCCCGAGCCGTCACCACCTGTTAGGAAGAGCAGCGCCTCGCCTTCCAGCAGCACAAAAACCTCATCCGTCTCCAGGTGGCGTTCCAGATGGACCATTTCAGCGGGATGCATGTCATCGCAGTAGCGCAGCAGGGCCACCCGCCAGCAGTTGAAGTCAATCAGCGGTTTATAGCCATCACCAGTATATTCAAAAACTTCCAATAGTCTGTTGTCCATGCGGTTCTTTGCCTCAACTTTGTCTAAACTGCAGGCGTGCCAAGCCTGACCTCAACATATACTTCCTCGCGCGCGTCCGCAGGAACTGGAATTACCGTCCCATTGATTTCAGCGCCGTCCACCTTCAAGGTACAGGTGTTGCCCGCCCCCACGCGAATCACGTTAATCAGGTAGCGGGTGCTGCGGAATTCGCGCACAGCCTGGAAACCCTCCCAGCTTTCGGGGATGACTGGCTGGACGCTCAAGCCGCCCATTTCCGGCCTGATGCCCAGGATGTGCTGCGTGATTGCGGCAAAATTCCAGGAGGCGGTGCCAGTCAGCCAGGAGTTTTTTGCTTCTCCATGGGTGGCCGCGTCTTTGCCGGCAATCATCTGGGCGTATACGTACGGTTCGCAGCGGTGCACTTCGCTGATTTGCTCACGGGCGGATGGGCAAATGCGGGTGTAATAGTCAAATGCGCGGTCTCCTCTACCTATCCTGGTTTCTGCAATCATGATCCAGGGGTTGTTGTGACAGAAAATTCCGGCATTTTCCTTGTATCCGGGCGGATATGTGGATATTTCC
>JAAZPN010000317.1 GCA_012797215.1 Chloroflexota bacterium
TCCAAAGAATCGCTGTTAATCAAAGCTTGCAGGTTTCGGATCGCCTTGCGGATATCGTTGTGCACACCCCACATCACTTTGGACGGTCCCTCAAAACCATATTTTTCCAGGACAGGAAAGAGCAAGTTTTCTTTCCACTCGTAATGACGTTCAATCAATTGCAGGTTCCCAGCCGACATGCGCAGTGATTTCAGCGCGTCCTTATCTCCAGCGAGAACTCTGGCCAGGCTGCCTTCAACAGATTCAAGCACGCGGCCAATAATCTCATTCTCCAGCCGGAAATTGTGCACCGGATGCCCGGGAACGGATTCCGGAGCGGCCTGGCTTTCCAAACCCTGTTGAAAGACTGCCACATGCAAATCGCATAGTTTCTGAATGTCAGCAACTGGCAGCCCTTCGGCTATAACTTCGCGTTCCGCCTGGGCAATATCCGAGGCAGTCGCCTCCGCGATAATCTCGTTAAACTCCTCCTGCAAGGATTCCACGCTTTCCCCGGCGTGTAGTTTGCGGATGATTGCCTTGAGGGCATCTTTGCGTTTCGAGGCGTTATTGATAAATTCACTCATTATTTCTCCTTTTTCTATTCTTCAATTATCCAGGTTATGGTCACAGGGCAGTGAATTGCGTTTTCAGGACAAACTATCTCGCATTCGGTGCAGTAAGTGCAAAGTAAAGGTTCCACGAAGGTCGGGTGCTGGCTGTCCGCATTCATCTCCAATGCGTGCTCCGGACAAGCGGAGGCACACTGGCCGCAGCTGCTGCACAAAGAAAGATCAAGGATCGGAAGAACGAAATCGTTTGTCATAAATTGAGTCTACTTCGTTTTGTGGTCAGGTAGTGTGACTTAAGTCACACTCTGCGCCATCAAGAAAATTGCTTGGCAATATGCGCGAAACTCACCAGCGCCGCGCCTCTTCTTCAAGCGCTGCTTTGTTAATCAGAATCAAGCGCTGACGCTCACGTTTCAGCCAACCCAACTGCGAGAAGTCCCGCAGCAGCCGGGCGACAATTTCCCGAACCGTGCCAATTTCAGCCGCGATTTCTTCCTGGGTGATGCCGGCCGACTGCCTGGGTTGGTCGGCGTGCTTGATGAGAAAAGCAGCCAGCCTGGAACGCGCGCTTTGAAGGCTGAGGCTGGCGGCTAGTTCGCTGAGCTGCTCCAATTTGCCCGCCAGGTGCTCGAGCAGTGTCCGGTTAAAGGCAGCGTTTTTGGCGCATAGCGCTTCAAATAAGCGCGGCGTAATTGAGAGAATTTGCGTGGTTGTGGCAGCGCGTCCGCTGGCTGCGTGACAGGCATTTTGATGAAGTACAAGTGGAACTACCGAAACAATTTCTCCTGCCCGCAGATGGGAGAGGATTTGCTCCCTGCCGTCCGCGGCACGCTTAAATACCGCGACATCGCCTGCGTATACCACAAGAACGCTGGCGATTTCATCTTTTTCGAAGAAAACCATTTCCCCCGCGCTGTATGTGTGCAGCACGCAAGTTTGCGCGATGTGCCGGAGGTCTTCTTTGGAAAGTGCTGAGAAGACAGCAACCTGACCCAGCATTTGAAGTAAATCTTGCTTCTCGTTCATTGTTATCCAGTGTTCTAGCCCCAGCCCTCCCCCTAACAATGGGAGGGTGAACATTGGGAAAGACAGCTAACTGCCAGTGCCGTGAGTCCAGGCAACCAAACCCTACATAGGTTAATGATACCCTTTTCTCATTATTTCTCCACATTTTCGCTGAGATGCCGGTCAAAAAGAACGAACCTGTGTATAATCAATATACTGGTATGACCTCTTACCACAAGAAGTGCGGAGGAATGTATGCCTGAATGGAAACCGCCGCTGAAAGTGGCTGAAACTACCGAATACCGTCTGCTGGACGCCATTCTGGACGGCACATTTCCGGTTGACTCACAACTCCCCGCAGAACGGGAATTGGCGGAAATGCTGGGTGTCACCCGCCCAACCCTGCGGGAAGCCCTGCAGCGCCTTTCCCGCGACGGCTGGATTGAAATCAGGCACGGCAAGCACACCCGCATCAAGAATTTCATGCAAGAAGGCAACCTGCTCATCCTGAACCATTTATCCAGGAACCCACAAGCCCAGCCAGATTCTTTTGTGCCTGATTTGCTGGACGTGCGCGCAACGCTCGCTCCAGTTTTCACCCGCCTCGCATTTTTGCGCGAGCCCGAATCCGTTGAGCGACACCTTGCCTTGATGCAAGACCTGCCAGATTCCGCGCAAGAATTTACCACCGCTGACCTGGAACTACAGCGCGTCCTTACAATCCTCTCGGGTAACCCAATCTACACCCTCATCTTCAATGGTTTCGGCGAGCTCTACCGCGTGATGGGTCCCCTTTATTTTTCATCCCACGCCGCCCGGGAAAGGTCCCGCAAGTTTTACCGTGAGCTTCTCGAGGCAGCCTCCCAACGCGACGCCGAAGCGGGGGAGCGCCTGACCCGTGAGATGATGACCGAGAGCATCATTATTTGGAAGACTATACGCAATCAAGGAGCGCAATCAGCATGAACCTGAACAACGACCGGGCAGAGACCTGGCAAAACCTGCGGCAGGATTGGGACCTCATCATCATCGGCGGAGGCATCACCGGCGCGGGGGTTTTCCGTCTGGCCGTCGCCCAGGGATTGCGTGTTTTATTGGTCGAAAAAAATGATTTCTCCAGCGGCACATCCAGCCGCTCTACCAAACTTATTCACGGCGGCATCCGTTACCTGCGCAACCGCCAAGTAGATATTACGCGCGAAATGGTGCGCGA
>JAAZPN010000318.1 GCA_012797215.1 Chloroflexota bacterium
GCGAATGGCGCCGGTATGTACAACTCCGAAAGTGACGCCCTCCTGTCCAATGTCTCATTTTCTGGAAACAACGCCATGAATGGCGGTGGGATGTACAATGTATCAAGCAGCCCCATCCTGACGGATGTTACCTTTTCCGAAAATTTCACGGATTGTGGGGGCGGGATGGCAAATAATAATTACAGCAATTCCTCACTGACGAATGTAACGTTTACTGACAACTCAGCTAATTATGGCGGTGGGATGTATAACAGTGAATATTGCAGCACCACATTGATGAACGTCACTTTTTCTGGAAACTCGGCTACAAGAGGCGGCGGTATCTACAACGCTTATTACGGCAGCTCTACACTCACCAATGTCACTTTTTCTGGTAATTCAGCTAACTTAGCTGGGGGAATGTACAATGACACCAGCAGCCCTTCGTTGGTGAACGTCACATTTTACGGAAACTCCTCGACTGTGAGTCTCGGTGGCGCCATCATAAACTTCCAAAGCAGCCCAGTAATCACGAACGCTATCCTGTGGGGAAACATCCCTGACCAAATTTACAATTCTGTGGGCGGCTCCGTAGGTATTAACTACAGTGATATCCAGGGTGATGAGGATTGGGGGGGGACCGGCAATATCAATATCGACCCGCTTTTACAGCCTCTTGCGGATAATGGCGGTCTGACCCTGACCCATGCCATTGCATTCGGCAGCCCCGCGATTGATGCGGGAGACCCTGGTATTTGCTCGCCAACAGACCAACGCGGCATTGCCCGCCCGGTCGATGGAGATGGCAATGGTTCGGCAATCTGTGATATGGGCTCGTATGAGTATTCCTTCAATTATCTATACTTACCCATGATTTTGAAGTAGGCCCACAAAACGCAGGCATATTTAGAATTTAAGCAGGCAATCTGGAGAGGTAAAAGTTGTACATCCTCTCCAGATTTTTCTTATCCACCAGCAAGCAGCGCTGCCCGGATATTTCTCTAACCCAGGGAGTGTCAAGCAAGGTCCCCGCGGGATTTTTGCGATTGTATGGCAAAACGAGGGGCTGATGGGGTTATTACAAATGGGAGAAAGCCGCTGACTCAAAGCCAGGCTTCATCACGAGCGCGCCCAGAAGCTGGTGCGCGTTTTGGACACGGTAATAATGCGCAGTACGCCGCGACAAATCGGCAAGTTATTGATTTTGGTGGAGTGGTTTATTAAGTCCGTGCGGCCTTATGGCGAGCGCCCGCGCTAACGCAGTTCGCCTTACAGCAGCCTCGCTCCGCCGCCCGGCCGGGCGCAGAGCACCTGTTCCACCCCGGGCAGCCCGCGCAACTGCGCTTCAGTCCAGTCTAGCTCGCTTTCCAGCGCGATTACATGCACATTCGGGCCGGCGTCCACCGTCGCGCAGAGCGCGTGCCCCTGTTTGCGCCAGGTCAGCACGTGCCACAGGATTGTTTCTGTGTCCGGCGTCCAGTAAAAGAGCGGGGGGCTGCTCGTGCGCATCACCGCGTGCATCCAATGCGAGTCTGCTTCCACCACCCTTGCGAAGTGCTCAAAATCGCGGCCAAGCAGCGCCTGCCGGCACTCCGTCAGGCGGTCTGGCGCGCCGGCAACGCGCAGACCATTAAGCGGTGAGGTGCCAGCCAGCGCGTGCCCTTCTGTTGAACCAACCGATTTCCGCCCCGCGTGCAAAATGACAATCAAATCAACCAGGTTCCAGTGCGCTGCCGGAGCGACCTGCACTGCATAGCTGTCCGCGTCAGTGCTCCCGGGCAGCCACTCCGCGAAGCCCCCCGGCACCGAGCGGCAGGCTGAGCCTGAGCCGCGCCGCGCCAGCGCGGAAAGCGCGTGTTCATCCAGGCTCAAACCAGCGGCTGTGCTGGCTGCCAGCGCCAGGGCGGCAAAAGCCGAGGCGGATGAGGCAATCCCGGCAGCAGTGGGGAAGTTGTTCTCGCTCTCCACCCGCGCGAACGCAGCGCTTCCGGCCAGTTCCCGTACATGGTCCAAAAAGCCTGAAACGCGCGCCAAACTCTCGTCCTGCTGCTCCTCGCCGTTGAGCGTGAAGCTATCGGCCTGGAAATTGACATCAAAACAGACGCTGGTGCGGGTTTCCAACCCGTCCAATGCCATCGAGATGGACCCGGTCAGGGGCAGGCGCAAAAGCGCATCGCGATTACCCCAATACTTGATAAACGCAATGTTTGGATGGGCAGCTGCGCTTGCGAACATGGTGACCTCTCTTTGTGTTAATTTAGATTCTACCTTCTTTCTCACTCCTGAGGTGCAGGCTCTCCTTCAGGCGCAGCGGCGAATTAATGCGCAAGGGCAGCTTTACAGGAAATGAACTCCTCTGGGGTGTTCCTTCCATATTTATTGCAAGTTAGCGGTCTTTCTCAAGCGACCTTGTTTTTTTCTACTTTTGTTATACCAAAACTAATTTTTTTGGATATAATATTTCGATAAAACTTATTCGATATTTTATTAAAACCCAATGAAAGCGAGATAGTGTGGGGGAATTTGGAAGCATCGACCTAAACAGCAAAAAGCCGTACTACCTGCAAGTTAAAGAATTAATCCAAGCCAGGATTGATGCCGGTGAATTAATTCCTGGCGAAAAGCTGCCCAGCGAGACTGAGCTCTGTAACGCAATGCGGGTCAGCCGCACGGTTATCCGCCAGGCGCTCACCGAGCTTGAGC
>JAAZPN010000038.1 GCA_012797215.1 Chloroflexota bacterium
AAGCTGATGCGAAAAGTTCCAGGTACTTCCGGGTTCGCGCTGTCTGTGACGGCGGCGCCTTGGTCGCATCCTACCACTTTCCCTTGGGCGTCATACAGCGTTGCCACTACGCGCAGGTTCTCCACGGATGCCTCTTCTGTGGCGAGCGCTTGCCCGCTGAGGATGTACGCGCGGCTATTTTTATCAAAACCTGCCGAAACGTTCGCCAGGTTCAACGTTGGGGCTGCCTCTCCGCCGGATTGAAAACCCGGGATGCTCAATTCATAACGTTCGTACTTGGCCGGCGATTGCAGATAGAGGTGGAAACAGGCTTTTTGCCCGGGCGCGAGGACTGTTACCAAGGGAGAACCGTGCATTGTTGCCACCGCGTTCGTACCGTTGGCTGGATAAAGTACCGCGTTGATGCTCACGTGGGAAATTGAGCTGGAAGTGTAATTAGCGATTTCTCCGGTGATATGCAGGATTTTTTGGCTGCCGTCCTCGACATAAAGCGTGGAGTTGTTCAGGATTTCCACGTGCCCTTCGCTGCCGCTGAACGCGATGGGTAAATAGGTCATATGCGCTGCAGTCAGGAATTTTTGCTCCCCCACTTCTTTTTGAACAGGGTTCAGGACCAGGGCGGCTTCGGGCTCGGTGGGCGCGGATGCCTTGGCATGGTAGCGCTGAATTACCAGCGCGATGAGTAGCGCGTCGGCCAGGAAAAAGATAATCAGCAGTGTGAGCGCGGTTTTTTTCTTGCCGTGTGCCATAATAAAAAGACCTCCGGATGGATACCTTACCGGAGGTCGTGCAATTACTATGCCAACAAATCACTCGCCAAAATTGTTCCTGAACAGCTCGGCCAGCGCGGCCAGCACCTCATTTTTTTGGCTGCCTTCTGCCTGGATTTTGAGCGTATCTCCCTTTTTGGCTGCCAACAGCATCACCGCGATGAGACCGTTGATGTGCAGTGGACCTTTATTCTCACTCTGGTTGGTGACGGTCACTTTGGCGTCGTAGCTGCTGATGGTTTTCGCGAAAACCGCCGCAGGACGCGCGTGCAGGCCGGAGGCATTGCTGACCACCACGCTAAACTCGCTCTGGTCGGCCGCATCGGTGGCCAAGGCAGGCGCTTGGGGGGGCGCGGCTGTGATGCTGCCTGGCGCAATTTGTTCTTGCTTGGCAAGCAAGGCGGACATGGCCTCGCGGTATACAGCTTCGAGGTTCGCGCCCATGTTAGCCTGCACCCCTGCGGCAATCGCGCCCTCCACAAAAGGCGCCGGGCACATGCGGATATTGGCTTTCTGGTCGTCTTCCAGCATCTCAAGCGCCATGTCGGTGCTCAGCAGCGCGCTGCCCAGGTCCATCAGCACCAGAATACCCTCGGGGGACTGCAGTTCAATCAATTTTTCCATGATTTCCGCGGCGTTGGTGCCAAGTTCCTCATTGTTATCGCCTATGCCGGCGGCAACCGCGATTTTGACAGTGTCTGAAGGCGCCATCTGACGCACAAGCTCGGCAACGCCCTGCGCGAGTTGATGACTATGGGAGACCAGCAGAATATTTACCATGTTTCGCCTTTTCCTCTGTGTTCACATCACATAGAACCATGTGACAAACGCACAATTTGCAATGATTATTTCTTTTTGCTTTTGAACAGGGAGTGAAACAAATTCATGCCATAATAAACCAACCATACGCTGGCGCCGAAGATAAAACCCCACAAGAGGCCTTGTCCCCAATCCCCGCTGCCTTTTATGATGTTCCAAGCTACCAACGCCATCAAAGCCACGCTGACAACAGAGATGGCAATAATCGCGCTGCACTTCTGGAGCCATGGCTCTCTGAGACTTCTAAATATTTTATTCAT
>JAAZPN010000319.1 GCA_012797215.1 Chloroflexota bacterium
ACCGGATTATTGTCATGTCTGAAGGCAAATTAGCCGGGGAAGTTCAAAAAGACAATTTTGATCAACATTAAATTCTCGACCTTGCATCGGGGACCAACTAAAACCGGAGGAATTCTCAATGACCGAACGCTCAGTTGCACTTAATTCTTTTGGCAGCAAAATAGGCTCCCTGATGAAAAAGAACGTGCCATTTGTCATCCTGATCTTCTTATTAATCCTGTTCTCGTTCATCGCGCCCAACTTCATGACCTTCGGGAATATCCGCACCCTGGTTCGCCAGATTTCCTTTGCCGGCATCAGCGCTGTGGGTTTGATGTTCGTGATGATTAGCGGCGGTATAGACCTTTCTATCGGCTCGCAGATTGTGTTCAGCAATGTGCTGCTCGCCATCATGATGGCCGATTGGAAATTGCCTCTTGGCGCCGCGATTCCCCTCATTATGCTTGTGGGAACCGGTCTTGGTCTGATTAACGGCTTGCTTTATATAAAACTCAAAATCGCGCCCCTGATTATCACCCTTGGGACCTCGGCAATTTTCAAAGGCTTTGGATATATCATCAACCACTCCCGCAACATCATGGGTTTTCCGGACGCATTCCGCTGGTTTGGACAGGGCTATGTCGGGGGCATCCCCGTTCCGGTCATCGTTATGGTTGTTGTCGCCCTGATTGGCTCATTCATCCTGACAAAAACCTACTTTGGACGCAAAGTTTTCGCCTTGGGCGGCAATGAAGAGGCTGCCCGACTGGCAGGCGTTAATGTGGATAAGATGAAGGTAATCCTGTTCATGATTTGTGGCTTCGTCTCCTCAATCACCACTGTTTTGCTGCTCTCGCGGGTCTTTGCGGGTCAGACCATCACCGGGCAGGGACTAGAATTTGACTGCCTCACGGCCGCGTTGTTGGGCGGCGTCAGTTTTAAGGGTGGTGAAGGAACCATTTTTGGACTGATGGTCGGCATCCTGATTATCGGCGTGCTGAATAACGCCATGCAGCTGGCCAGTTTCCCGGACTTTTCGCAGACGGTGGTGAAGGGCACCGTGCTTTTGATTGCGGTGGCATTTGATGTCTACCAGAAAAAACGCAAAGCCAAAGTGAACGTCGCGAGCGTAGCCGCGTAAAAAATTCGCTTCTCCTGTTTACAAGAATCCCACATAGTGGGATTCTTTTTTTACCTGCGTTTGAGTGATGAGGGTTCCGGGCATCAGCGGTTTTAAACAAACGGTCAAGCAGTGACAGAATAGTTTGTCTGTCCCTTGGCAGATTCAAGCGCCGTTCATCCTGTATTGACAATATATCGTAGTATAATCATATTCATGATTTTGAATACTATTCCAGCAATCAAGTCCGACTCAGACATCTTTAGCGGTCAAGCGGAACTTTTCAAGGCCCTGGCGCATCCTGCCCGCATACAACTGCTGTTGTTATTGCGGGAAGGCCCGCAGTGCGTATGCCACATCGAAGCCCATCTGGGCTTGCGCCAGGCATATATTTCGCAGCAGCTGGCAGTACTTCGCGAAGCCGGCCTTGTGGAAGTCACTAAGGAAGGCTGGAATGTTTACTATTCTGTTACCAAAGCGGAGATTTTCACGGCCTTGGATGCGGCGCAAGCAATGACTGGTGTCACCAAGTCGCCGGAATTTACGGAGGTCAGCCACTGCCCGTGTCCAAAGTGTTCTGTCAAAAACACGCCAATCACCGAAAATAGCGCAGTCAAGGAGCAAAAATGTTAAACATAAAAATTCTTGGACCAGGCTGCCGAAACTGCCAGAACCTGGAAGCAATCGCCCGCCGTGTCGCGGAAGCAAACGGGATTGACGCGGAATTTGAGCACATCACCAACCGGGAGGACATTTTATCCTACCATATCCTGGCTACCCCTGGCCTGGTAGTCAACGGCAAAGTCGTGTCCGCCGGCCGGATCCCTTCTGACGAAGAAGTGGGAGCCTGGCTGAAAGCGGCGTAATCTAAGCAGTTCAGCTAATTCAAACTGGCAAACGCTGTTGGTCTATTGCAGCTGCCAGCAAACATTCGCAATCCAAAAACATAAGGCAAAGTATTATGTCCGACAATTTTGAGTTCACGATTGACAAATTCACGTTTAAAGTTCGTACCGACCGCTTCTACACAGAAGAAGGTTTGTGGGTCCTGGA
>JAAZPN010000320.1 GCA_012797215.1 Chloroflexota bacterium
AGCAAGACTCTTCGCTACGCTCAGAGTGAGGAGCAGCAACCTCGAATGACTGACGATTCGTCATTGCGAACCGTTTTGCCATTGCATCGTAGTCCATCCCCAGCAGTTCTTCCGGCAAAACGGTGTGGCAATCTGCCTTTGGTCCTTGTTTTGCCATCCTTGCGCAACGCGTTGTGCGATTTGAAACAATGCAGATCGCCACGCTGCGTTCGCGATGACGAACAAAGGACCAAAAGCAAGGCTCTTGGCGGGCTCGAGATGACGAACAAACGACCGAAAAGCCACACCCTTCGCTGCTGAGCTATGCCCGAAAACTACTCTGCGTAAAATTTTGCCACCTCAAGCGCTGCGAAGGCGGGCAGCTTTGGCGTATAATAGGCATCGGTTTTCTGATTTCCTGGAAGGTGGAAACGCACGTGATTAAGCAATTCTTTCGAAAAGTAGAATTCACGCCGCGCGCCCTGCGCGATTACCTGCTCATCCTGCTGGGCGCGTTCATCCAGGCCCTCAGCCTGCGCCTGTTTCTGGTGCCGGCCAGCCTGGTCAGCGGCGGCATAAGCGGCGCTGGCCAACTGCTCTATTACACGCTCGGCTGGCCGATTGGCCTGGTGGTGCTGCTTGGGAACCTGCCCCTCTTTGTGCTTGGCTGGCGCTACCTGGGCGGCCCACGCTTTGCCTCCCGCACTATCCTGGCTATCCTCGGCTTCTCCGTTTTCACGGACCTGCTGATTTACCTGACTGGCAATTCCGCGCTGACCGATGACCCGGTGCTCAACACGGTCTTTGGCGGTCTGCTGCTGGGTATTGGGCTGGGAATCGTGTACCTCGGGCGTGGAACCAGCGGCGGCACCGACATTCTGGGCAGAATCCTGAACAGGCGGCTGGGCATTTCCATTTCCATGGCCTACATGATTACCGACTCGCTGGTGGTGCTGCTGGCGGGCTTTGTGTTCGGCTGGGAGAAAGCGCTTTACGGGCTGATGATGATTTATCTTTCCGGGGTGGCGGCGGACTTGGCTTCGGAAGGCGCGAACATCACCAAGGCCGGCTTCATCATCACGCTAAGACCCGAAGAAGTCATAGCGGCTATTCATGAGGAATTGGAACGCGGAGTCACGATTATCCCGGTGGTGGGCGGCTATACCCGCCAGGAACGCGCCATGCTCTATTGCGTGGTGACCGCCTCGGAGGTGATGCGCCTGAAGACCATCGTGCATGAGGCTGACCCGGAGGCGTTTATGGTCATCGGACAGGTGAGCGAAGCGCTGGGTGAAGGCTTTAAACCCCTTAAGGAAAGCTGAAACTCCGTCAAGAATCAAAATAAGAGGCTGCCCGCGCGGGCAGCCTCTTATCTTTTCTTATTCTGGTTTTGGCAGGTTTGGCGCGGCTTCCTGCGGCAGGATGATGGGCTCCGGGCGCCATTTCTCTTTGCCCGGCTCAAGAGCCCCAGGTTCGAGCAGAAGCGCGAGCGCGAAAACCGAAAAGAACAGACCGCCAATGATGCCGGTGGGGGCCGGGCCAAGCAGCGTATTGGGCGTGCCCTTTTGCGCGAGCAAGCCCAGCGCGGCGATGCCGTTGATAGCGCCGTGACCGATGACAGCCGGCCACACGCTGCCCTCTTTCAGCGTCAGCCAGCCCAACAGTGTGCCGAGCGCGACGCAAAAGAGGACCATCGCCAGAATTCCCAGCCAGGGGAAGCCCGGATAGTCCAGGCCGTAGTTGTGCCCCATGGCGATGACCGGC
>JAAZPN010000321.1 GCA_012797215.1 Chloroflexota bacterium
GCCGCCTGCTGTGGATTAATCGCCCCGGACGCAAGCAACTGTTGAATGATTAATGTGCCAGATACCCGGCCAATTTCCACCTGGTTCAGAAAGCTATCCAGTATGGAGCGCGCGATGCCAGTGGAGGTTGGGCGAGTGGGGTTCTGATAGAACTCCACCGCGACAATATTTCCACCGCTTTCCGTTGTGAAAATGCTCTGGGAAAAACCCTCCGGGACGATAATCGCCGCTGCCAGTTTGTCCTGGTCCACTAGCGCGCGCGCCCCGGTCGGGTCGGTTAGGATTTGCGCGGCAATAAGGTCGCTGAGTTCTGTGGATGTAAATATGTCTTCCAGCGCTTTTCCCAATTCACCACCATCCTGGTTAACAATCGCCAGGGGAATCTGACTGATGCCGAGCTGCGTAGTGCCGGAAAAGCGGCCAGTGAGCGCGCCCATTCCGAGCGTGAGGGCGAACGGCGCCAACAGCATGAAAACCAATCCTGCCGGATCGCGAAAAATCAAGCGCAGGTCTTTAAACGCGATAAGGAAAAATTTTCGCAGGTTCATGGCATCAATCCCTTAATGCGCGCCCGGTCAGATGCAGGAAAACAGCCTCGAGGTTAGGTTCGCGCATGTCTATTGAATGGATCTTGATGCCCAGCTCGTTGGCGCGTGAGACCACCGGCGCCAGCAGCTCCTCCGCGGAAGGCGTTACCAGCGCGACGGTATGGTCGCTCGGGTTCGCCTGCAAAACACCGTTGAGGGTTTTCAGCGCCTGTGCCAGGTGCTCTGCGTCCTCAATTTCACCAAGGTGCAGGATCAGGGTGTCCATCTCCCCCACCTTGGCGGTCAGCTCGCTTTGGGTGCCCAGGGCGATTAGTTTGCCGTGGTCAATAATCCCCACCCGGTCCGAAAGTTCCTGGGCTTCCTCCATGTAGTGGGTGGTGTAGAGGATGGTCATGCCCTCCTTGTTGAGGGCTTTCACCGAATCGAGGATTGCCCGGCGGGACTGCGGGTCGATGCCAACTGTGGGTTCATCCATAAACAACAGACGCGGCTTGTGCATTAGACCGACGGCAATATTTACGCGGCGCTTCATTCCGCCGCTGTAGGTCTTGATGCGCTCCTTGGCGCGGTCCGCCAACCCGATTTGTTCCAGCAGCTCTTTCACGCGGGCTTTCAGCGTGCCGCCGGAGAGACCGTACATCTCGCCCCAAAAATTCAGGTTCTCAAGCGCGGTCATATCATCGTATAACGCGATTTCCTGCGGGACCACGCCAATCAAACGTTTCACCTCCATCGGGTTTTTCGTCACGGAATACCCAAGGATAGACGCGTCGCCCGCGCTGGGTGAGAACAGCGTGGAAAGAATTGAGATTGTGGTGGTTTTTCCAGCGCCGTTAGGACCGAGCAGGCTGAATATTTCACCCTCCCGAATATCAAATGAAATGTCGTCCACGGCAAGTTTTTCGCCGTACTTTTTAACCAGATTACGGACCTCTAACATCGTGCCCACGATGTACCTCCAAAGCTTAAGTGATACTCAATAACATACAGGAAAGAACTGAAATATTACCCCGAATTTTACCTCAAAGTTAAAGGTAAACAACCACCAGGCGCAGCTTCGCGGAATGCGAGGGTGCATCCGGTAAAGAAAGGAAATGTTTCGGATGGAGAAGCGCGCTTTAGGGTTCGGGGTCCTGCTCCAGCAGCCCATAGTAAGGGTAGATTCCCTGGCTGGCGAGACCTTCGATGACGTCTGAGCTGAGCATTTCCGCGGCGTGGTAGTGCAGCCCAAAACGCCGCTGAATTTCCGATAGTGAGCCAGCTTTTTCAGCCGCGCGGATAATTTCGTCGCATTTGTTTTCGTTGTACGTCGTACAAAGCGCCGCGCGGAATTCGTCCAGCAGCGCCTGGCGCTTGTGCGGGTCTGCAGGCAGCGAGAAGCGCATCCCAGAGTACTTGCGGTCGTACGCTTCGCTGATTTTCTCAGCACTCAACGTGGGATAAGCGCCGCGAAAAACCACCATATCCTGGTCCAGC
>JAAZPN010000322.1 GCA_012797215.1 Chloroflexota bacterium
CATTTGACCAGATTGCCGCGGAATTGGACGCTGAAAAGTCCGCCAAATTCAGCGAGAAATGGATTGTCGGATACGGACATTCCAGCGTGGCTGAGCACGCCGTTTTGCATCTGGCGCTCGAAAATGTCTCTCGCCTTGCTATAGAAACCCTGGAAAGCAACCGCCTGGCTTCTTACACGGAAAAATCTACCCGCTATCAGGAATGGAATCCAGAAGCCTGGGTGCTTGCCCCAGAGATTGCTGGTTCGCGCTTCGAGGGAAAGTACCGCGCCGTGATGCGTCTGCTATTTGAGGGCTACGCGGAAGCAATGGAGGCGTTGCTGTCGTGGAGTGAAGCCGCTACCGAACGCTTGCCTGGGGAGAGTGAAAAAGCCTGGCAGAATCGGGCGCGCGTGAAAGCGGTGGATGTAAGCAGGTTCTTTCTTCCGGCCGCTTCGATGGCCAATGTTGGCGTCACAATCAACGCCCGCGCGCTGGAATACGCAATCAAGAAACTCCTGAGCTCGGAGCTGGAAGAGGTGCGCCAGATTGGCTCGGAAGTAAAAGCGGTTGCTACGCAAGAACTGCCCACGCTGGTCAAGTACGCAAACCCTATTGAGAGTTTTGCCGGCATCCGTGCCAGTTTGCGCGCGGAAGCAGCCAGTATCGCCGAGGATACCGACAGCGTTTGGTGTAAGCTGCTCCGCGCTGAACCCGCGGGTGAGGAGCAGGTGCTCGCGGCGGCTTTGCTGCGCTTCAGCGGGAAAGCCTACGCGGACTGCCTCTTGCATGCGCGCTCCTTGCCCACCAGCGAGAAAGCTGCCCTGGTCGATGTTCTGTTCTCTCAACTTAACGATTTTGATGTTCCGCTGCGAGAGCTGGAATACGCCCAATACGACTTTGAGCTCATCATGGATCAGGGCGCCTATTTTGAGTTTAAGCGCCACCGCATGATGACGCAAACCCCTCAGGCTCTAACGACGCGCCTCGGTTACGCGATCCCCAGGGCAATGCGCTCAGCCGGCGTGGAAGCCCTCTATCGGCATGCCATGAACGCGGCAGCCGCGCTTTACGAAGAAATAGCAGATTGGCAGCCTGAAGCAGCCGCTTATGTGGTGCCTAACGGGTTCAATCGAAGGGTGCTCTGCCGTATGAACTTACGGGAACTTTTCCATTTTGCTAAGTTGCGGGCTAGCGCGAACGCTCATTTCTCAATTCGGCGAGCAGCTTTAGGGATGGCAGAGCTGGCTTCCGCGGCGCATCCGCTGTTTTGTTCCAAACTTTGCCTGCCCGCAGGAGAAAACCAGAGTTCAGTCACTGAGGAATACTTTGTTGAAACGGCGGCCATGCCCAACCCGGCTGACTAAATATTTTGGAAGTGATAGCTTAGGGCGTTGAGTTTGCCTCAAATATCAGCACTGTCGGGTACAATACCAACAGCTAGTGAAAGGAAAATTATCATGAAAAACAAATCCCTTTTAGTCGTGAGTATCCTGTTAATTGCCGTTCTCTTGTTAAGCGCTTGCGGAGCTAAAAATGAAGGCAGTTCTATCAACCTTCCCGCAGTCTCAGTTGCTGAAAGCCCCACAGCAGCCGCCCCTCAAGACCAACCAGCAAACACTTATCCGGCTGGAGCAGCCCAATCAGCCAGCGCAGCTTATCCGGCTGGGACTTCTGCCGGGTTGAGTGACGCGGATGCGGAAGCGCTGCTGGTAGAAAAACTTGGCGGTCATCACGTCCTGGACTGGGTGCTCCAATTTGAGAAGACGCGCGCGGAATGGGAACAGCTTCTGAGCGACCACCACGGCGTGACCTTTACCCCCGAAGAAAAAGAGGCGGTAATTACTTACCTGCTCAACCATTAATTCCTCACCGAAAAAGATTGCCCGCCACTTGGCGGGCTTTTTGTTTGGTCAAAAAATGTAAGAATCGCACTCAATCGCACTCTATTTGGACATTTGGAGATACAATTATCTTGGCCTGATATGGGCGCTTAATGCAAAACATCAATATTAAGATTGGAGCATGCATGGAAACGCATTTTTATCTGTCTTTACTCCCTGAAGCCTTGATTGTCTCAATGTTGAGCCCGGAAGAATTCGGCACCTATTACGCGGTCGGTTCCTCCAAGAAATCCCGAGGCCAGGCAATGTTTTTCGAGGTAGACCCCAGCTACCGGCACGAATATTTCCACCTGGATGAAGCGCTGAAACGCTGTGTTCCGCACGAGGACGGCCGTCCCAAATCTTCCATTTATGTCTCGGTTTATCGCGTTCTGGAACACATCGACCCCCACGCTCTGCTGGATTTGCATCTCACGACCCAGGATGGACGTACACTCGCGCTTAAATCTTCCGAGTCCCTTCCGGAGAATGAAAGCGGATTGCATCTCTACCAGGAAATTGTGCCTGTAACCCCGCTTGTCGTCAGCCGATTGGATCCTGTCAGCTTCTATGAACTCATCGTGAAGAATCCAACCTCATTAATTTCCGTGCCAGCCATCACATTTACTGAACTGCAGTTGGGCGAACTGGCTTCTGACCCGGAAATGGGAATGCTGAATAACCTGCCTTATAGCAATCCTGATCATCTGCGGCAATGTCTCTCGGATGTGAAGACAAAATTTGTCTCCACCAAGATGGTAGACCGCACGCATTCGCCGGTCATCCCCTACCGTACCATTAAGAATGGTTTCTTTGTGGGTAATCACAGTACACTGCGCTACTATCCCATGCCGTCAGCAGAAACATTGCGGTCTGAAAATTATCGGTGGTTCCGTTCCGCCAGCATGTAAATTCAGCCTTTGTGGGCTTTGTACGAGGAGCAAATAATGAATTATCAAACTTGGTTGTATGTTGGTATTGCGGGTGGCGTTATTTCAATCGCCGTGGCAATTTATCTTTACTATTGGGTAATGCGGCAGGACGCGGGTTCTGAGAGGGCTCAGAAGGTCGCCTCCTGGATACGCGGCGGCGCCAATACCTACCTAAAGCGTCTGTATACCGCTCTGGCTTCCCTGGCGTTGGTCCTTGGCATTGTTATTGCGCTGATTTTTAGTTTCAATTTCGAATCGATTGGAACTACCGGCGTAACGATCGAACCGGGCAGCGGCGCGGTGATGGCTGCTTGTTTTGTGGTTGGCGCGCTGTGTTCCGCGGTGGCGGGGTATATGGGCATGCGCGTAGCAGTAGAGGCGAACGTCCGCACGGCGACCGCCGCGCAAAAAAGCCTGCAGCAGGCCTTCAGGCTTTCATTTTATGCTGGCGCGGTGCTTGGTCTTGCAATGGTCGGTTTGGCGGTAATTGGGATGAGCGTGATTTTCATCCTCACCAGGGACGCGCAGGCGGTACTTGGTTTCAGTTTTGGCGCCAGCACCTTAGCCCTGCTCGCGAAAGCTGGCGGTGGAATTTACACGAAAACTGCTGATATAGCGGCGGACTTGGTCGGGAAAGTTGAAATCGGAATCCCCGAAGATGACCCGCGCAATCCGGCAGTTGTGGCGGACAACGTAGGCGACAATGTAGGTGACGTGGCGGGCATGGGCGCGGATATCTTCGACAGCTATGTTGCCAGCGCGGTAGCCGTGATGCTCCTGGGAGCCAGCTTCGCGACCGGAATGCAGTACAAATACACTGTTATTCCACTGATTTTATGCACGCTCGGGACCTTTGCTTCCTTGCTTGGGATCCAGTTTGTGAAAGTGAAAGAAGGCGGAAAGCCCGGCGCCGCGCTGAACCGCGGGACAATTATCACCTGTGTAATCTTTGTGGCGGCGTTATTCATCTTAAGCCTTCTGAATGTAATAGAGCCTGGCATTTTTTGGGCTGCGACGGTCGGAATTGTCACCGGCGTCGTTATTGGTTTTACTTCAGACTTCTTCACCAATGACCAGTACAAACCGGTGCAAGAAACCTCGCGCGTCTCCACTTCGGGTTCGGCAGTGACCATCATCACCGGTTTTAGTTACGGTCTGATTTCTATCGTCCCATCCATTCTCGGCGTCGTTGTGGCTACGCTGATTTCCTACTATGTAGCGGTTGGGAACGGCTTGCCCGGTATCTATGGCATCGGCGTGGCAGCGGTGGGCATGCTTTCCATTAGCGGCATGATTGTTTCCGCGGATGCTTACGGCCCGATTGTAGACAACGCGCGCGGTATCGCGGAGATGGCTGGCATGGGGCAGGAAGTGATTGAACGGGCGGATGTGCTGGACTCCGCTGGGAACACCGCTAAAGCAATCACCAAAGGTTTTTCCATCAGCGCTGCCGCTCTAACGGTTCTGGCGCTTTTTGCCGCGTACGCGGAAGTTGTGAAAGCGAACGGTCTCGATATCAACATCAGTCTGCGCGAGCCAATTGTCATTGCGGGCGTGCTGCTGGGGGCGATGACCCCGCCGTTGTTCTCCTCGCTGCTAATGCTTTCCGTCACGCACAACGCCTTTGATATGATTGAGGAGATTCGCCGGCAGTTCCACGAGAAACCAGGCATCCTGGCAGGCACAGAAGACCCGGATTACGACCGCTGCGTCGGTCTGGCCGCGCACGGCGCGCTCTCATCTCTGCTCTTGCCGGCCTTCCTGGCGGTTGGCCTGCCACTTATCGTAGGGTTTGTGCTTGGCCCGGATGCCCTGGGAGGCTTTTTGGGCGGAGCGATTTTCACCGGCGTCATCTTTGCCTTGCTGATGGCGAACGCCGGAGGCTTGTGGGATAACGCCAAGAAATATATCGAGACTGGTAAATTTGGCGGCCCAGGCTCCGAAGCGCATAAAGCCGCCGTGGTGGGTGATACCGTTGGTGACCCCTTTAAGGATACCGCGGGTCCCTCGCTCAACACGCTCATCACCGTGATGTCATTGGTATCTTCGCTTTTCGCGCCGATTATTGCGGTTTTCCACCTCTTTTAGACTGAATAGATAAATAAGAACAGCCCGGCTTGCCCGGGCTGTTTTGTTGCTTATGGTTGACTTAGAACTTTGAGCGCAATGAGGGCAGACAAGTCAGCGCGTTGTCATGCCAAGGCGGAAGGGAAATGTATGGTGGAACAGAGGATCCTCCGCTGACGATCTGTGAGTGTCAGGGCTTGAGGATGACACATTTAATCCTTTGCTGACCCGTAGGGAAAGCACCTGTATTTCTAAGTCAAAGATATTTCTGACTTGCCAATATTCGCCAAGCACAGCAGTAACATTTCCCGTTTATTACCGGGACAAATTCAACGTTATCGCAACCTCGTTTTATCACTGCAGCGGTCTATCAATCCTTTGAACAATTCCTAAAACAGCTTGCAGAGATGGATTCGCAGGACTGTGAAACAAAAATTCGGGTTTTTGAATCCGGAATCCCAGAAGATCAATTGTGGAACAAATGGAAATTAGGTTTTCATGCTTTATGAATCTTCGCGTGTGTCTTGACGGCTTCGAGCAATCCGGCAGCAGTCTCTGGCGGGAAGAAGGAGAGGTAATCTCTGATTCTTCGCTCAATGTCGCTGCCGGCTGTGTCTGATAAAACCTGCTTGAGCAGGTAAGCCGTCTCGCTGGGGGTGCGTTCAGCAAGATTTTGGACGACGCGGCTCAGGTTGTTCTCCAACCTGTCATCTCCAGCCTGTATGAAGGGACGGACCAGCTTGAAAATCCCGGAATATTTGCTGAGCGGCCGTTGCTCCAGGTCAATTGCCAGCGCAAGCAGGCCCGCGGATTGCATGCGTGGGAAAGGGCTGGTCAGGAGCTTTTGCATGAAGGCGTCCCAATCGCCGGCCAGGCGCAGCGATTGGCTGCCTTTCTGCAGCAGCGCTTCCAGAACAGCGCGGTCCAGCGGCGTTGAAACCCATTCTTCGAGGAGTGTCGACACTTCCGCGCTAGCTTCCGGGGATAACTGCCCCAAAATCCCCGAGGCAAGCACGCGGGTTTCGTAATAAGGGTCCTGCCAGAGAGCGCGGACGAGCGCGAACGCTTCATTCGGATGAAGACTGACGGTCTGCTTAAGACCAATTTCAATCAATGGCAAAACCTGGGCGGGCAGCCTGTACGAGCGCATAAATGTCTTTGGAACCAGCTCGCTGCTCGGGCGGTAGGCGCGGCGTTCGTAAAAACTGAGCAGCTCATGAAGCGCTTTGACGAAGGCTGCCGGCTCGGAGAAAACGGAGGACAACTCCTCAATTTGTTTTTGGAGTCTGGTCAGATCGATGGCGGTCATGATGTTAGCTTAATAAGAACGCGCGAAGTATGCTTTCTGATTAGTTTTTCTGCCGCTGTAGAAGCACACGCCTTCCCCCGGGTTCGGGTCGCTGGCGTAAACGCGCAATGTGGCCTTGGTTTCTTCTTTGATGCGCGCTTCGTTTTCGCGGTCATCGCTCCACCAAGCCAAGGCCCAACCCTGTTCGGCGACAACCTGCTTGAAAGTCTCGTAGTCTGAAACTTCAACGATATGGCTGTCCCGGAAAGCAGTGGCTTTGGCGAGCATATTGTCCTGAATAGTCTGCAGAAGGGCCGGCACAGAGCTCTCGAGACCTGCCATAGGCAGGAAGGATTTGCCGTCACGCCCGGGGATATCGCGTCTGCTGAGCGCGACCGTCCCATTTTGTACGTCCTTCGGGCCGATTTCAATGCGCAGCGGAACGCCCTTCAGCTCCCAGTCGTTGAACTTGAAACCGGGGGTCAGGCCTTCGCGGTCGTCCACTTTGACGCGCAGCGCCTTAAGCTGTGCCTGTACGGCATTGACTGCCTCCATTACAGCGCTCTTTTCTTCATCCTTGCGGTAAATCGGAACAATTACCACCTGAATCGGGGCCAGGCGTGGAGGCAGCACCAAACCCTGGTCATCCCCATGGGTCATGATAATGGCGCCAATAAATCGGGTGGAAACCCCCCAGGACGTAGTCCAACAGTACTGGAGCTGGTTGCTCTCGTCCAGAAACTTGATGTCAAAGGCTTTGGCAAAATTCTGACCCAGGAAGTGGGAGGTGCCGGCTTGCAGGGCTTTGGTATCGCCCATCATCGCTTCAATGGAATAGGTGTTGACAGCCCCAGCGAACTTTTCAGACTCGCTTTTGCGGCCGGGTATCACCGGCACCGCGGCTTCCGTCCGCGCAAAATCAGCGTAGACCTGCAGCATGCGCTCAGTCTCCTCCACCGCTTCCTGCTCGGTAGCGTGGGCGGTGTGTCCTTCTTGCCAATAGAATTCCAGCGTGCGCAGGAAGAGCTTGGTGCGCATTTCCCAGCGCACAACATTCGCCCACTGATTAACCAGAACCGGCAGGTCCCGGTAGGATTGAATCCATTTGGCGTACATGGTGCCGATGATGGTTTCAGAGGTCGGGCGCACCACCAGAGGTTCCTCTAGTTCTTGACCGCCGCCGTGCGTTACCACCGCCAACTCGGGGGAGAAGCCTTCCACATGCTCTTTTTCCTTGGTCATGAACGACTGCGGGATGAGCATCGGGAACGCGGCATTGACATGCCCGGTGGCCTTAAACCGGTCATCCAGCGCTTTTTGGATGTTTTCCCAAAGCGCCCAGCCGTATGGCCGCACAACCATGCAGCCGCGCACCGGGGCGTAATCCGCGAGCTCGGCGCGCAGTACCAACTGGTTGTACCATTCGGAGAAATTTTCTTGTCTAGTGGGCAGTTTCTTTTCCATTGCTTGTTTCCTGTCGCGTTTATTGGTCTAAGAGTTCAACGGCTTCGTCTGTGGTAAGGCAAAAGCGCATGCGCTCAAAGTCTTCACGGGCAGTGAAGCCGTTATTATGTGCATAAAAAGCCTCAAAAGTTTCACGCCAGCCGCTGCCAATCAGGATAATTGGTTTGGAGGCTCGCTGGGAAATGACTGATAAATTTAAGGCAAGGCAGATTTCAGCCATCGTACCGATTCCGCCGGGGAGGGCTATCATCGCGTCGGGTTGGCGGGGGAGCACTTCCAGGCGCTGGTTCAGTGTCTCGGTACGGATGTTGACCTGCACCCAATCGTTAGCGCCGCCTGGGCGATGGCGCTCGATTTCTGCGCAGGTAACGCCGATTGTCCTGCCGCCAGCTTCCGCCGCGCCTCTGGTGACGGCTTCCATCATCCCGCAGTAACCGCCGGTCATGATGGTGTGGCCTTGCCTGGCCAGCAGCGCGCCTAAGCGACGGGCGTCCTCATACATGGCGTCCCCCTCAACAGGTCTTGCGCTTCCGTAAACCGCGACGATCATGCTTCAGGCTCCTTCCGCGCGTGTTCCGGCCAGAGACGCGTTTGGTTTTGGGCAATTTTTTCCAAAACTGCCTGTTCCAGGTCAATTCCAGACACGCTGGCAAGCTGCAGCATATACAGCATGGTGTCCGCAAGCTCGCCGGCGAGGGCATCCCGATCAATGTCGTCGGACTGCCATTGAAACAGCTCGAGCACTTCCGCTGCTTCCAAGACGAGCGATATCGCCAGATTCCGCGGTGTTTGCTGCTTGACCGAGTCGGCGGCGTACCAACCTTTGGATTCCACCAAGGCATGCATTTTTTGGGTTAATTCTTCCAGGTTCATAATCTTAAAATTATACCTGAGAACTGCTGCTAAGTCAGTTAACGCTTTGAAATAGGCGCGCGTGCCTTTCGGTCTTTTTTTTGCATAATTGTCTAACCAGTCCTGGCGTCACCTGAATGCTTTGTGAGCAATCGGGTTGGTCTCCCATTGATCTGATTTGGATAAACTGCGGGATTATTCGCGCTGCTAGAGCGTGGGGTAATCAAAAACTCCGCGCGGCAGGCGGAGTTGGCTTAGCTCTCAGAAGGTGGGCTCAGTCTCCCCAAAAAAGTTGTTTCCAGATTTCCAGACGAGAGAGTGCTTTTACTTCTGCCAGAGGCGTGGGGGTGGGCGCTGCGGCCGCGGCTGACTGGGGTTGCAAGACGATAGGAACATCGCCTTCATTAATCAGTTTGGCTTCTTCGCGCGCCCATTCCTCTACTGCACGGTCGGAATTGGCATAGGCAATATCGGCCTGAAGCTGCTGCTTGGTTTGTTCCAACGCCGCGACGCGCGAGATTAGCAGCTGTTCCTGTTTTTCCAGCTGCAGTGACCGCACCATGCGGTTGTTAAAATCCATCATCAAAAAGACGAGTACAACAATCGCGATGACTAAGAAAACACGCCTGTCAGCCCAGTTTATCTGTTTGATTTTTTCCCAAATGTTTTTCATTTATTCAAATCCGTTGCAACTATTGTACCACCAGCGCTAGGTTTCGCCTGAATGCGTTTTGTGGATAAAAAAACGCAACCTTTTGGGTTGCGTTTGTGCCGAAGGAGAGATTTGAACTCTCACGAGCGCTATGCTCACTACGCCCTGAACGTAGCGTGTCTGCCAGTTCCACCACTCCGGCGATAGAGTAATATTTTATCCAATCCCCGTATTTTGTCAAATATTGAAATTGGTTTGGCATTCTTAAGTCAGGTGCTCAACCAATCCCCATCTACTGCAAATCTATTAGCCGGATGTCGTCCCGGGTCAATTCTTGCTGAGCAAACTTACCGACCTGTGGCATAGATATTGCATCTATTTTTCTGATGAAACCTGTTCAGCATTTTCCGCGTTCCTGTTCTGCCCTCCGCGTTGGGCTGGGTAGACTGTGCGTTGCGCTGACAGCGGTTCTGCTGTTGGGGGGCTGTTACCGTCCCATCGCGAACTATGACCCCTGGCAGGTTCCCCAAGGTTTACCCATAAGCGCTACGCCGACCCTCTTAAGTACACAGGCTATTAGCGCCGCGACTGAACTTCCCAGGGTCACAATCACCCCCGCGCCTTCCGGACCTACCCCCACGCCTAATTCTCCGGCGCTGTTGCCTACCTTGCGCACGCAAACAAATGAATACACCGTCGTTTCTGGAGATTCGCTTGCCCGCATCGCGCTGCGCCATCAGGTTTCTGTGGGGCAAATCTTGGCATCCAACCCGGACCTGAAAGACCCAAATCTAATTGAGCCAGGTCAGAAATTGATCATTCCACCTGCCAGCGCGAATGAACTAAGCACAAACTTCAAGATTATCCCCGACTCGGAACTTTTTTACAGCCCGTCCGCAGTTGGGTTTGACACAATTTCGGTGGCAGCCCAGTTTGGAGGCAAACTTAATAGGTATTCGGAGAAATTGGAAGACGGTACAACCTTACGCGGAGCTGAGATTGTCCAGCGCGTTGCTGACGAATTTTCTGTAAACCCGCGCCTGCTGCTGGCGGTGCTGGAATACCGCAGCGGCTGGGTAAGCTCGGAGGGGAAGACAGGGATTACCGAGGACTACCCGCTGGGATTGAAGGACGCGAACCGCAAAGGGCTATACAAGCAGCTCAGTTGGGCGGCTAATGAAATGACGCGCGGATACACACTGTGGGAGCTCTCCGCCGTCGCGGTGTGGACGCTCAGCGACGGTGCTGTGATGCGCGTGGATGCCACCATCAACGGCGCGACAGCTGGCATTCAGTATCTCCTGAGCCTTCTCTTGGATAAAGCGGAATGGAAGACGGCAGTTTCTCCAGATGGATTTTTCGCAGTCTATCAACGGTTATTTGGATTTCCATTTGCTTTTTCGATTGACCCCCTAATTCCGGAAACCATCACACAACCCCAGCTTACGCTGCCTTTCGCGCCAGGCGATACCTGGTACTTCACAGGCGGGCCGCATGTGGGTTGGGGAACAGGGTCAGCTAACGCGGGCATAGATTTTGCTCCGCCCGGTGAGGAATTTGGCTGCTATGAAAGCCAAACCCCCGTTGTGGCCGCCGCGGATGGCTTGGTTGTGCGCTCCGGAAACGGTGTCGTGGTTCAAGATCTGGATGGTGACGGTATCGAGCAAACAGGTTGGTCGCTTCTGTATCTGCACATCAACACAGATGGGAGAGCCGCTGTGGGCACTTATCTGCGGCAGGGCGACCTGCTTGGCTACCCTTCGTGTGAAGGGGGATATTCCACCGGCACACACCTGCATCTTGCGCGCCGTTATAACGGTGCGTGGATTTCAGCGGACGGCATTGTGCCTTTCGTTCTGAGTGGTTGGACCAGCAAGAGCGCTGGTATTGAATATGATGGGTTCCTGGTAAAAAATGGACAAACCGTTGAAGCTTTCAATGGCCGTGCCGATTTCAACGCCATCGGACGTTAACTGCTCGCGCGCGGAGAGGCAGCGTAGGATGGCTGCCCGGCGCAGGCGGAAGACGCAGCGTTTGTTTTTTGGCGTGCTGGCGCTGGCGATTTGCGCCGGCGCGGTTTTGGTCCTGCTGCTCGAAGCCCCGGAGAAGGTGGTCGCGAACCAAGCAGTGGATGAGACGGCAGCGTCCCCGAGTTTTTTGGCGCAGCTTCCTGATGTTACACAAGCGCCTCTACCCGAAGAAGTTGTTGATATCACGCCAGAGCCCTCAGTTTTGGCTAATCAGGCTCCAGCCGTCGCTGCCAGCCCAAACGCGCCAATTCTTTATTATGGTCAGAGCGGCGACAGTCTGGATGTGCTTGCCTTGCGTTTTGGAGTTTCGGTCAGCGATATCAGCACTACCGGGCTTTTGTCGGAAAGCGGCTTTATTTCGGAGGGTCAGCTGCTACTCATTCCCTCTGGATTGGAAAATGTCAGTTCCAGTCTCAAGCTCTTTCCAGACGCGGAGGTGGTGAATTCCCCCAGCGCGCTCGACTTTGACCTGGGAGCATTTATCGCTCAGGCAGGCGGCAAGCTTTCCGATTATCAGGAAAGCGTGTACGCCAACGGCATCATGAACAGCACGGAAATTATCCAGCGGGTGGCGCGGGATTATTCCATTCACCCCCGCTTGCTCCTTGCCCTGCTTGAGTACGAAAGCGGTTGGGTCTACGGCAATCCTGCCACGCAGGACCAGCTGTATTTTCCGCTGGGATTGCGGGAATCCGGACAGAGTGGGCTCTATAAACAGTTGGTTTTAGCCGCCGGCAAACTTGGCACTGGTTATTACGGTTGGCGGGAAGGCACTTTGTTAGCATTGACCTTTCCGGATGGCAGCGGCTTGCGGCTGGCACCCGAACTTAACTGCGCTACAGTTGCCTGGATGTATTACTTCTCGCAGACCCGCAACCAGGATGAATGGAACGACGCTTTATATTCCGACCACAGCCTGCTGAACACTTACGAGGCCATGTTTGGAAATCCCTGGCTGATCGCGCAGGAATACCCCTCATTATTCACACCGGGGATGGAACAACCCCCACTTGATCTGCCCTTCGAAAGCGGCATCGTCTGGTCTTACACCAGCGGTCCACACGCGGCTTGGGGGGCTGTTGAAGTACGCGCCGCCCTGGACTTTGCCCCACCGGCGGACGCGCCCGGATGCCTTCCCAACAGCACCTGGATAACAGCATCAGCGCCTGGGCTTGTTGTGCGTTCCGATAACGGCACGGTTGTAATTGACATGGATGGTGATGGGAAAGAGGAGACCGGTTGGAACATTGTGTACCTGCATGTTGGTACCACCCACCGCATCAAGCTGGGTGAATGGGTGGAAAAAGGTGATCGCATCGGGCATCCTTCTTGCGAGGGGGGTATTTCCACAGGAACCCACCTGCACATCGCCCGGAAATACAACGGTGAGTGGATCCCGGCTGATGGACCGCTGGCGTTTAACCTCAGCGGCTGGACAGCAAAAGCCGCGTCAGTGCCATATCAAGGCTGGCTCATCAGCGGCGGGGAAGTCATCCGTTCAAACAGATACAGCGCGACACCCTCCCATATTACCCGCTGGGAATAGACATTCCAGTTTATGGTATATTTGTGGCGTTTACCACCAGGTTCAACCATGATGGATAGTTTCTTCCGTAAAAAACTCAAATGGATAAGCTTCCTGCTTGCGCTTATGCTTTTCACCAGCGCTTGCTCGAACGTTCGGCCCACATATATTCTTCCAGCCGCGCAGCAAACGGAGGAAGCAGAATTGCCTACCTCTACGCCTTTCCCTGCCCGCCCAGTGTACGCGCCTGGAACGCTGGTGGACTATACTGCCCAGAGCGGTGATACGCTGCATCTATTATCCGTTCGTTTTGGCGCGACAGTGCAGGAAATTCTTTGGGCTAATCCGGAGATCCCGGAATCCACTGCCACGCTGCCGCCTGGTTTCCCCATGAGAATGCCGATATATTACAAACCTTTGTGGGGGACCGCATATCAAATTATTCCAGATTCTGCCTTTGTGTATGGTCCTGATCTGATTGGCTTTGATTTACGCGCGTTTGTGGAATCCAGTTCGGGCTGGTACAAACAGTATGGTTCCTATATTCAAGCGGAATACAAAGACGCGACAAACTTGCTTACCTGGCTGGGAGAAAATTACAGTATTAATCCCAGGCTCCTTTTAGCTCTCCTGGAATATCGCGCCCAAGCGCTGAGCAACCCTACGCGTGACCGCTCCGCTGAACTGACGTTGATAATGCCTGAGGAGGTCTACACCGGGGTTTACCTGCAACTTTCTCACAGCGCGGACTTGTTGAACGACGGATATTATCGTTACAGACAGGGAGAACTAAGCTCTATCACGCATTTGAACGGAGAAATCGAAAACATCGATCCCTGGCAGAACGCCGGTACCGCCGCGCTGCAGTACTTTTTCTCATTGTTTTTGGACGGTGAAGAGTACAGACGCGCGATTGGGCCAGATGGTTTCGCGAAAACTTACCGGGATATGTTTGGAGACCCCTGGCAGGGTGATACTACTGTGCTGCCGGGCAGTCTGACACAGCCCCAGTTTATTTTGCCGTTCCGGATGGGCACCACCTGGTCTTATACCGGCGGGCCTCACACTGGCTGGGGAAATCTAAAACCCTATGCCGCGATAGATCTGGCGCCGCCGGTCGGATCCAAAGGCTGCGTGGGAACGAACGAAGTCGCGGTTGCTGTAGCGGATGGGCTCATTGTCCGCACCGGGCCTGGAACGGCGATTTTGGATCTGGACGGTGATGGAGACGAACGCACTGGATGGAACATTTTTTACCTGCATATCGCCCAGGAAGGGCGCGTAGCACTGGGTACCTATGTAAAACAAGGCGATCCTATTGGTCATCCCTCCTGTGAAGGCGGGCAGGCTACCGGCACGCACTTGCATATCGCGCGCAAGTACAATGGGGAATGGATTTCCGCGACTGGCTTTCTGCCATTCAATTTGGACGGTTGGACGCCGGTGGAAGGCAGCCGCGCATATCTGGGGCAGCTGGTCCGCGGAGATGAGGTGGTCATCGCAAGCGATGAATCCCCCACCAGCAGCATGATTACTCGCAAATAATCCTCAGCGCAGTTCAAAATCGTAACAAAAACAGGCTGTCATGGTGACAGCCTGTTAGTTTTGTGTAATCTATTTTATAAGCCCAAATTGTGGGGGTTCACGGGCGAACCATCGTACCGGATTTCAAAATGCAGGTGAGGGCCGGTCGATTTGCCAGTGGAACCCATATAACCGATAAGCTGGCCAGCATACACTTCCACGCCGCAGCTCTGCAGTATACCGCCGTCCATCAGGTGGGCATAGAGCGAGAGATAACCGTTTCCGTGGTCAATCACAATCGTATTCCCATAACCGCGGGTTGACCAGCCAGAGTAGATAATTACGCCTGAATCAGCGGCATAAATGTCATAACCCATTCGGCCGGCGTAATCCAATCCATTGTGAGTGGGCGGCGTGTACTCATAACCCGAAATCCAATGCTCCGAGGTAGGAAATTGCCAATTACCGCTGCCAACCGCCCAGGCAGTGCTGTTACAGGCATACGCTCCCAGGTACGAAACATTTGGATGCTCACCAACGCCATCTTCGCCGGGACCAACCGGAGTAACCCAGGTGACTGGCGGACGCGTTCCACCTGGAACGTAGAGCAGCGTGCCGGCTTTGATGTTGGGGTGGCTCAGATCAGCAAATTTGCTGCGGTCTAATTGATTCAAGGGTTCATCCAAAATTACATCACGGCTGACATTGTAAAAAGAAGATACTTTGTCAAGATTTTCCTTATAGCTCCAACCGTGAAAAACGCCGTTATCCGGCAGAATGAAAAGCTTTTGCCCCGGGATAATTCCATCGGGGGTGTCCCCCAGTAAGTAGCGATTTGCCCAAAGAACTGTCTCGGGGGTGAGATCAAACTTATCCGCGATGGTGAAGAGCGTGTCCTGTTCTTCCACACGATAAGCGATAATCTCTGCGCGGGGGGCAGGGAAGGATTCAGGGTTTCCAACAGGCAGCTTCTCGATTTGGGTGAGAGCGGCATAGGTGAGTAAACTATCGGCTGAAACAGTTTCCGGTCGTGTGCCTCCGGGGACGATCAGACGCGTGCCCGGCGCAATATTCGGTAGCGAAAGATTGCCCAGGCTGGCTCTATTCAACTTGTTGCCCGAATAATCAATAATCGCGTCAGGAGTGACCCCATAGAATTCAGAAACCCCATTCAAACCTTCCCCTTGCTGCCAGATATGGTATACGCCGTCCACGGGCAGAATATAGATGGATATACCTGGGGTGTAAACGGACGGGTCATCGCCTAACTCGTAGCGGTTTGACCACAAAATGGTCTCGGGCGCGATGTTGAACTTGGAAGCAATCGAGAAAATCGAGTCCCCCTCCTGAATGACATAGGTGATCACATCCGCGCGAGTTTGTTCGGCTGTGGGCTGCACTGTTGGCTGAATGGTGGCAGCAGGCGTCGGGGCTTCGGTCTCAAAAGCTAACTGCGGCGCGCTTAGCAGGGTGGGTGTCAGCGTGGGGAGGGCGGTTTCTAGCGCGGGTTTTGCGGATAGCCAGGCGCTTATTATAACTACCGCTGCCAGAATCATTACAAGCGCAGCAATGCTGCCTGGCTGCTTGTGCCAACTTTTTTTGGTTTGGCCCATTTCTTTTTCGTTTGTTTCAGGAGGCATCGCAGCGGCTTCGAAGTCACTCTCAGCGGGCATCTCTGGTTTTTGATTGGTTGTGTGATCTTCCATCTAATCTCCGAGCTGGCATAATAACCAGCTTCATTGTGTCTGTCAAGTTGACTGTAAAATCGGAAAACTTTCC
Organism: Chloroflexota bacterium; assembly: GCA_012797215.1. The sequence goes on from JAAZPN010000322.1 coordinate 15,976, forward strand.
TTTTTGGTTCTTTTTACGCGAGCGAACGCCTTACAGATAAGGGAAATTGCTAATCGTGGGAATTCACGGGTGTAATTCAGAGCTGCTTTCACGGCACCCGGACAGGTTGTGTCCGCGGTCTATGGCTATTCTTGAATTTTGCGCACCTAAGAAACGATAAATGTCCATTAATTCCTGAAAAACTTAGCAAGCAGTGCGTTCAGGTCTGCCTGGCTGTGTCTGGCGATTGCTGCGAAAAAGTCATTGCGTCCGGCAAGCTGGTATGTATTGCTGACTGCATAATCCTTAAGCGCCGCAAAAAAAGCGTCATCGCCAATAACATCCCGCAGTTCTTGCATAAATTGAGCGCCGCGCAGGTAGACCGCATCGCGATAGGACGGGTAGCCACCAGAAAGATAGATGTCGGAATTGACGTATCCTTTGGGCTCAAACCCATCGACGCGGTTGTTCCACCACCACTGCACCAGGTCGGGGTGATAGGTTTGATAATAGAGAACCTCGTGATAAGTTGCCAGGGCTTCGTCCAACCAGGGTTCTTGCGCTTGGTCGCTGCCGACCATGCTGTAGAACCACTGATGCGAAATTTCGTGCGGGGTAAGGATGGTCAGGTTGGTTTTGGGCGTTTTGTTATAAAAGTCAAACACGCCGTAGCTAATCATCACCATGCCGTCCATTTCCATGTTATGTAAGAAATCTGCCGCGACGATTGAAATCATTTCACGCGGGTAGGGATAGTAAAGCTGACCAAACAGCTTTAGAGCCTGCGCCGCGATTTCGGTCACCGCTATTCCGGCTTCCTGGGCTTCCATAAACACGTACGAACGGATGCGCACCCCGTCCTGGGTGATTTCATGCTCAAAGTAGCTGTCGCTCACGGAAAAGGAAAAGCCTCTGGCTAATTCCAAATGGTAATATCTGGTCCCGTTTTTCTCTTCAGCAGGCGCGCTGGCGGCAACTTCAATCAACTCCTGCCGGTCGGTTAGCTGCAGACTCACATCAAAGTCGGACATCTCTGCGACCACATACTCCCCGACCAGCATGTTGTTCTCCACCTGCTGAGGATGAATTATCCAACCTTTCTCTTCGTCAAAGGGCGGAATGTAAGGGTACCAGTTCGTCAGGTTTGTTTGTCTGCCAGACACGCCGTAAGTGCCTTCATGGCTGGGCAGGTTTAGTTGATAGCTGAACTTAAGACTGGTTTTTTCTCCTGGGGCAAGGGGAGCCGCAAGCGGGATAGAAAAACGCACGCCGTTCTCCTGCCAGCCGCTAATTGGGCTTCCGTTCCCATCGGTCAGGCTGCGCAGTGAAAAACTGCCAGGGAAATATTTTGGAGGGACTACAACAACCAACTCCGTCAGGCTCTGGCTGCTGCGGTTCGTATAGGTAATGGTCTCATCCACCACCGCATAACGCGTGTAATAGTTCAGGATTAAATTCAGTTGGTAATGTGTGCGATTTTCTGGCTTGGGAATATCCAGAGCTTGGTTTGTCTCGGGGAGTGCGGTCGGGCGAGCGGTTGTCGGGATGACAGCTTCTTTTGTTGGGCTTGGCTCAGCGGCAGCCAGCGTCGCTTCCGATACTTGCACCTGCGGAGCAGGCAAGCTGCCAACTGGCGCGCCAACCTGTTGATTTGCGCAAGCGCTCAGCGCTAGCGCCGCGGCAAGTACGATCAGGAGAATTGTGGATTTTCTCAATGGGACCTCACACCCTGCCCCATTCTACCAGAAAACTGAATTGACCCATTTTGACCATGATACAAAGGAATGCCCAGAAAGCTTGAAATAAACAAGGCTCGACCATGCTAAATAATGAAAAGCAGAAATGATGCTTTTGGCGGGGCTTGATGCACGCCATCAGAAAAAGCCCCGCGTCAAAGCGGGGCTCCTTAGTACTACTTTAATTGTCCAAAACGCCTAACCTTCAATGATTTTTATTTCGCGAGTCAGTTCCAGAACCTGGCGAAACATGGCAATGCAAGGGCAATATTTTTCTTCTGATAGCTGCACCGCGCGTTCCACGTCCTCGGGTTTGATGCCGCGCCCGGTAACGACATAAATAAGGTGCATGCGCGTGAACACCTTGGGATAGGTGTCGGCTTTAGCCACGATGGCGCGCACCTCAAAGGCGCTCACTTCCGCGCGTTTCTTTTTCAGGATGGAAATCACGTCCATCGCTGTGCAGCCAGCCGTGCCGATAGCCAGCAATTCGGTCGGCCTGAAGCCGTCATCATGCCCTCCCGAGACCTCCGCCGAATCCATTTTCAACGTAAAGCCGGTATCCGCGCTGCCTGCAAAACTCATATCTCCTTGCCATACAGCCTTTGCTTCCATCATTTCTCCTTTGCCTCCAGCCAACTGGCTGGACTATGGTAATTTATCAGGTGAAAGCACCTGTTTGCGTCTTGCCGCAGTGCGAGCACACCAGGTTGAGCTGGCTGTCATAATCCACCCGACCAACCAGGCAGAATGGACAGGGAAGGCCGTATCTCAGCGAGAAAAACCCGGTAGAACCGCACACGCGCAAGGATTTTTCCGGTCTCACGCTCTCGGGCAGAAAGCTGGGCTGGGCTGGGGGGTCTTTGGCGGGTTCGGGGGAACTGCTCAATGTTGGCTCCAGTTCTTCTCTCTCTTTTTTGCTCGCTTGCCGTCCTCGCCTTGTTTCCAGAACTCTTAATTGCTTACGACACCGGCGTCAGGTACCAGGTTGGGAGCACGTCAAAGTCCAGGTTATCGCGTTCTCCGAGCGCAAGGTGTTGATATCCCGCGGCAGCAATCATTGCGGCGTTGTCCGTGCATAAACTGATGTGCGGGATATGCACTTTAAACTGCGTTTGAGAGCGGAAGGCTTCCCGAAGGGCTTTGTTTGCTGAAACACCGCCCGCGACGATGATTTCCTTGGCATCAAATTGCTGCGCCGCGGAGATGGTTTTTTCGTACAAAGCGGAGACGACCGAAGCCTGAAAACTTGCCGCCAGGTCCGCGACTGGCAAGTTTTTTTTCTGGGCGCGCAAATCCTCCACCGTGCGCAAAACCGCGGTCTTTACGCCGCTGAAGGAAAAGTTGAAAGGCTCGGAGAGGCGGGCTTTTGGGAAGTTAAACGCGCGCGCATTGCCTTCCTGAGCGGCTTTTTGGATAGATGGACCGCCCGGGTAGGGCAAGTCCAGCAGTCGGGCAACTTTGTCAAAAGCTTCGCCGGCCGCGTCATCCACGGTGCCACCTAATCGTTGGTACTGCAGATGCCCGCGCATCAGGATGAGTTCAGTATGTCCACCGGAAACCAGCAAAGCGATTAGCGGGAATTTTGGTTCGGGACCGGCCGCGCTGCCGCTTTGGAACAGCCAGGAAGAATAAATGTGGCCTTCGAGGTGGTTCACACCGACTATTGGTCGGTCTGCAGCCAAGGCCAGCGCTTTTGCCATGTTCGCCCCGACCACGAGCGAGCCGGCCAATCCGGGTCCGCGCGTGACCGCGATGCCGTCAATATCGCTTAGTTCCAAGTGGGCTTGCTGAAGGGCCTCATTCACGGTAGCGTAGACTGCTTTGATGTGCTCTCGGGAGGCTATTTCGGGGTATACACCGCCGAATTGCGCGTGCAGGTCTACCTGGCTGGCAATGACCGAACTAAGTATCTCACGTCCGTCCACGACCACAGCTGCCGCGGTTTCATCACAGCTCGATTCAACTGCCAATATGCGTAAATGTGGAGCTTTCATCCTAACCTGCTCTCATCGGCACGACCAAATCCATGGGGAAGTCCGCGAATTTCACAAACTGCCCATCCGAAGTGACATAATAGGTATCCTCCAGCCTGATGCCGTAGCCCTTCTCAGGATAGTATAACCCAGGTTCGAGGGTGAAAACAGAACCGGGCTGGAGCTTATTGCTGTTATCTGTGGGACGGCTAAACCAAGGCTTTTCGTGCACATCCAGCCCCACACCGTGACCCAGCGAGTGGACATACCCAGAACTTACGCGCGGATTGGTGCGCACGGTCTCGTGACCGTAAGCTTCCAGAAGCTCACAGGTGCGCTGCTGTAAAATGGCCGGGTTTATCCCAACCTGAAGTTCAGAGGCGAGCTTGTTATAAGTATTAAGCACCTGGTCGAAGACCTGATGCACCTCATCGGTGGCATAACCCAGACTCCAGGTGCGGGTAAAGTCGTAGAAATAGCCGCCGCCCTGCTCACAAGGGAAGATGTCATACACAATTGTCTGCCCCAGCCGGATTGGGTCGCCGGGAGTGCCAGAGCTGTGCGGCACGCCGGCATCCCTGCCGATGGCGAAAATGGTATCTTCGGGATTTTCCGCGCCGTAAGTCGTCAGCCAGAGGTTTATCTGCGTCTTAACGTCTTTGATAGTAAGCGGCTCTCCATTCGCCTTAACAAGGGTGTCCCCGCTGACCTTGTGAGAGGTAAGCAAATCTAAGGTGTTGCCTACCACGCGAGTGGTCAGGCGCGCCATGCCGCGAATGCGCTCCAATTCCTGCTCGTCTTTGGTGGCGCGTGCTTCCAGCAGAATTGTGTCATTCACATCCCCTGTTAGTTCCAAGTCAGGAAGCAGTTTTTGCAGCTCCTGCACGATGGCGACGAAGGGTCCCACATCGCGGGAGCCGTAAAGCAGCACCTTCCCTTTGGTCAGGCCAATAGATTCCAGGATTTGCCTATATCGTAAAGCAACGGCCAGCCTCATATCCCCATTTGTTTCTTTTAATAACGCGTTGAAATCATAATCCGCGTAGCTGACCAGCTGAAAGCCTGATTTGGCAGCTTCATCCCTTTCCATTGGCCCGTGGCAAAGGATTGGGGTTTGGCCGGGGATGATAAATAAGTCTGCGCCGGTCAGGTGGGCAATACCGGTAAAGTACACCATGGCGGAATTGTGTTGCCCGGCGCCACTAATCCATAAGGCGTCCACCTGGTTTTGCTGCATGAGGCTGTCAATGTGTTGTTTCATTTTATTCCTTAAACTGCGCGAGGGCTGTTCTGATCCCCGCCAGCAAATATTGATCTTCATCCGGAAGGATGGTTCTCGGATCGAAAACGACCCGCTTATCTTCCACGCGCGCGATGATGGCCGGTTGGCAAGCCCGCAGCCTGGCAAGCAGTTTTTGCGGCCCGCGCGTTTCCAGCGCGAGAAGCCAGGTAGGAAGCGTTTCTTCGGGCAAGCTGCCACCCCCAATAGTGGAGCGGCCTGGGATTAGGTTGCCAACGCCGAGCTCCTGCTGCCAGTTAAGAGCCTGTTCGCGCAGAGCATCTTCCTGGCGGCCGAGCATTTGATAAACAGGCACGCATACCTCTGCTTCGGCTTTCAGGTAGTGCAGCAAAGTGGCGGAAAGCGCGGCAAGGCATAGTTTGTCTGGACGCAGCGCGCGGTAGAGAGCGTGTGTGCGCAGCTTGTCCACCAGGGCTTTTTTACCCGCGATGATTCCAGCTTGCGGTCCGCCCAGCAGTTTATCCCCGGAGAAACAGACCAAGTCTACTCCTGCTTGCAGAGCTTCCTGAACGGTAATTTCGTGCGGCAAGCCCCAGCTGGCAGTATCCAAAAGGGCTCCGCTGCCCTGGTCAAAGAGCAATGGTACTCCCGCGGATTTTGCCAGAACGGAGAGTTCTTTAAAATTTGGTTCCGCAGTGAAGCCCACAATCTTAAAATTGGAATGGTGCGTGAGCATCAGCAGCTGCGCGCCTTCTTCCAGCGCTTGTTGATAATCCCTGAGATGGACCCGATTTGTCGTTCCGATTTCCACCAAACGCGCGCCGGATTCGCGCAGCACATCTGGAACGCGAAAGCCGCCGCCGATTTCTACCAGTTGTGAGCGCGCGACCGCCACCTTTTTTCGGCGGGCGAGCGCGGTGAGGGCCAGCAGTACCGCGCCGGAATTATTATTGACCACCAGCGCGGCCTCCGCGCCGGTCAGGCGCGTCAGCAAGCTTTCCACCTGCGTGTTGCGTGAGCCGCGTTTTCCCTGGCCCAGTTCGTATTCCAGGTTGGAATAGCCATTTGCCGCGGAGGCGACGGCCATTCTGGCCTGGATGCTTAAAGGCGCGCGTCCAAGATTGGTGTGCAGCACCACTCCGGTCGCGTTGATTATCTGAACCGGGAAAAGCGCGGCCTGGCTGCTTAGGCGCGCCGCAGTTCGGGAAATGAGCGTTTCGTCGGAGGCAACAGTGATACCAGCGCGTAGTTCTTCGCGATATTCCGCCAAGACGTCCCGGATGGCATTCGCAGTCCACTCCCTGCCAAAAGATGCGATAAGCTCCCCGGTCAGCGCATGCGTTAGCAGATGATCTACCGAGGGTATTTGGCGAAAAGCATCCATAGATTAAGATTCGGGATTATCGGGTTTCCACCGGCTGCGGTCCCAAAGGCGGAGCAGCACTTCGATGAGCACAAACCCGGCGGCGATCAGCACGCCTAACGGGAAGGTAAGCACCCGACCCATGCGCAGCCACGCCATCAGGCTGATAAAAATGCCAGCCCACAACGCTTCGCGCAGGATAACAGCACTTTCAGCCGGGGGGGTGGTGGGAAAACGAAGATTAAGGAAATACGCGGCTGGCAGAGCAAGTGCCGCGCCTAAAAGAACCAGGAAGAAAAAGAATAACCAGCGGGGACCGAGCGTGGGCAGGGTCAGGTTTAGCAGCACAGCCAGACCGCCGCCTCCGGCTGCCAGGAGAATCAAAAAGGCGGGTAAAAAATCTTTAAAGGACGGAATTTTGGCGCGTTCAGGGTTTTCCATGCTTTGAATTATATCGTACTTTGCGCCGTGGAACGCTGCGGGAAAGCGCTTTGAATTGACGAGAGGTATCAGCTATGTTAAACTTGCTGCATTAACTCATCCAGAGAAGTGGAGGGACCGGCCTTGTGAAGCTTCGGCAACCCGCTCGTTCGGGTGCCAATTCCGGCAGACATGTTCTGGAAGATGAGGCTGGCAATTCCGCTGAACGCCTCTCTTACGAGGCTTTTTTTGTAAAGACACGAGGTGCCATATGAGTCTGGATATTTCAGGAATAACACGAAAAACAGCTTACCTGGACGCGTTGAAAGAGCGCGTGCTGGTTTTCGACGGCGCGATGGGCACCACCCTGCAAACAATGAACCTGACAGAAGCTGATTTTGGCGGCAAACATCTGGTCGGCTGCAACGACTGCCTGGTATTAAGTTCGCCAGAAACGATAGCCAAAGTGCACGCTGCTTTTCTTGATGCTGGCGCGGATGTAATCGAAACCGATACCTTCAGGGCTAATCGCCTGACGCTGGCTGATTACGGTCTGGAAAATAAAACGCTGGAATTAAATACTGCTGCCGCGCGTCTAGCACGCCGCGTAGCGGATGGCTTTAGCACGCCCGCGAAACCGCGTTTTGTGGCGGGTTCTATTGGTCCTTCCGGCAAGCTCATCTCCACCAACGACCCTCAAATGTCCGATATCAGCTACGACGCGCTTGCGGATATTTTCCGTGAGCAAGCGCTTGGCCTGATCCAAGGCGGAGCTGACCTGCTGCTGCTGGAAACCCAGCAGGATATCCTGGAAGTCAAAGCGGCAATTGAAGGCATTCATAGGGCTTTTGTGGAAGCTGGCGCCATTCTCCCAATTCAAGCCCAGGTGACGCTGGATGTAAACGGCAAGATGCTGCTAGGCACGGATATTACTGCCGCGCTGGCGATCCTGGAAGGCATGGGCGTGAACGTCATCGGGTTGAACTGCTCTACGGGACCAGAACACATGCGCGCGTCGGTCCAGTACTTAAGTGAACATGCCACCTTGCCCATTTCCTGCATCCCAAACGCTGGTTTGCCAATGAACGTGAACGGAGAGGCGGTTTATCCTCAACAGCCCGAACCATTCGCGGAGATGCTGGCGCAATATGTGCGGGAATACGGCGTGCGGGTAGTGGGGGGCTGCTGTGGTACCCGCCCAGAGCACATCCGCAAGCTGGCAGAAAAAATACCAGCCGAAGTGCCGCCGCTTCCGCAGCGCGAACCAAAAGCGCTGCTGGCGTCGCCAGTGCAGGCGGTGCCGATTGAGCAGGAACCTGTACCCTTCCTGATTGGGGAGCGCCTGAACGCGCAAGGCTCCCGCGCTTTTAAAAAGCTGCTGCTGGCAGAAGACTACGATGGGATGCTGCAAATCGCGCGGGACCAACTGGAGACAGGCGCGCATGGTTTGGATATCAGCGTCGCTGTTACTGAACGCAGTGACGAGGCTCTTTTGATGGAAAAGTTAGTGAAGCGCCTTTCGCTGGAAACGCCCGTTCCGCTGATTATCGACACCACTGAACCGGACGTGGTAGAAGCCGCTTTGCGCACTGCTCCTGGCCGCTGCCTGATCAACTCGACAAACCTGGAGGCCGGCACCGAAAAACCGCGACGCGTGTTTGCGCTGGCAAAAAAGTACAGCGCCGCCGTTCTCGCGCTGACCATTGACGAGCAGGGCATGGCTAAAACCGCCGAACGCAAGTTGGAGGTGGCGCAGAGGATTTACGCCCTGGCGGTCAACGAATGCGGACTGAAAGCTCAGGACCTGGTCTTTGACGACCTGACTTTTACTCTGGCGACCGGTGAAGATATTTACCGTCAGTCCGCGATTGAGACGCTGAGAGGACTTACGTTAATTAAACAAACACTGCCAGGGGTGCATACCTCGCTTGGGGTCAGCAATGTTTCCTTTGGGCTTTCGCCCGCGTCGCGAAAAGTAGTCAACAGCGTCTTTTTGCATCATGCCATCCAGGCTGGCCTGGATATGGCGATTGTCAACCCCGCGCAGATCCGTCCCTACGGCGAAATTCCGCCGCAAGAGCGCGAGTTAGCTGAAGCCTTGATTTTCAACCGCCATGAAAATGCCCTGCCTGATTTAATCGCCTATTTTGACGCTAATCCCGAAGCGGCAGCTGAGAGCAAGGAGAAAAGTTCACCGCTGGAGGGCTTGACGCCGGCGGAACGCCTGACGCAGCGCATCATCCGCCGCTTGAAGGCTGGCGTGGAAGACGATATCGAGGCTGTGCTTGCGGAAAGACCAGACGCCCCCAAAGCTCAGACCGCGGTGGAAATTCTTAATGAGGTGCTGCTGCCAGCCATGAAAGAAGTTGGCGACCGTTTTGGCTCTGGAGAGTTGATTTTGCCTTTCGTGCTGCAATCCGCGGAAGTTATGAAAAAAGCTGTGGCGCACCTGGAGAATTACCTTGAAAAGAAGGCCGGCGAGAGCAAAGGCAAGCTTGTGCTGGCCACGGTCTACGGAGATGTGCATGACATTGGCAAGAATCTGGTTAAGACCATCGTCTCGAACAATGGTTTTGAGGTTGTGGACTTGGGTAAGCAGGTGCCTGCAGAAACAATCATTCAGGCCGCGCTTGAACATCACGCCACAGCCATTGGCCTGAGCGCGCTGCTTGTTTCCACCAGTAAACAAATGCCCCTGATTGTTAACGAATTGCACCGCAGGAAGTTAAATATTCCGGTGCTGATTGGCGGCGCGGCAATCAACCCTCGCTTTGGATGGCGCATTTTTAAATGCGACGATGGCGAATATTACGCGCCGGGAGTGTTCTACTGCAAAGATGCCTTTGAAGGCTTGGCTGTGATGGACGCTCTGACCGACCCTCAGCGTCATCAGGCCATCCTGGAGGATTTACGCAGAAAGGCTGAGCATGAATATGCCGCCGCGCAAATCCGACCTGAACGAACAGCCCAACGCGGCGGAAGCCCATCCATACCCCCGGCTGATGTCATCCCCAAAATTGAGCAATGGGGCGTCCGAGTTGTGAAATCCATGCCGCTGCAATTGGTGGCAAAACACCTGAATTTAAATGAACTCTATCGCCTCTCCTGGGGGGCTAAAAACGCTCACGGCGCGGAATGGAAACGCCTGCAAGCAGAATTCGACACTCGACGCGAGGCGATGCTGCGCGATGCCGAAAAGCAAGGCTGGCTGAAACCGCAGGGCGTATATGGTTATTGGCCGACCTTAGCGGATGGCAGCGCTCTGGTGATTTACGACCCCCTGACGCTGCAGGACTCTCAACCAAAGGAATTGATGCGCTTTGAGTTTCCGCGCCAAGTTGGCGGGGAGGAACTCTGCCTGGCGGATTACTTCTTGCCGGTGGGTTCCGATCACTTTGACGCTGTCGCTTTTCAGGTTGTCACCGTTGGGGATGCCGCTGCGCAGCGTTTTGCCGAGCTTGAGGCTTCCCAGTCTTACTCCGAAGCGTATTTCACGCATGGGCTCGCGGTACAGATGGCTGAGGCCGCGGCGGACTACTTGCACGCGCATATTCGCCGGGAGCTGGGCTTGAAAGCGAACCAGGGCCTGCGCTACTCCTGGGGGTACCCAGCCATTCCCGAGCTTTCTGACCACAGTAAGGTGTTTAGGCTTTTGCCAGCGGAGGAAGCCCTGGGAATGCAGCTCACATCGGCCTTCCAACTTGTGCCAGAGCAGTCCACGGCGGCAATTATTGTGCACCATCCCCTGGCTAAATACTTCAACATTGGCGTGAACAGGGTGGAACAACTGCTCGGTTAGGCGCTTGGTATGCCGTTCTGAAGCTGTCCAGCTGAGTACAATCCCGGAATGGTGCGATTTCCTGGGGTACAATTGGCTGGGCGAAAGAAGGTGACCCTATGAAGGTTAAGAAATTAACATTTTTTAGTCTGTTGTTGGCAGCAGTTGTGCTTATTTCTGGCTGCACGCAGCCCGCGCCGCGCGAGCTTTCGGACCTGGAAGAAACCGCGGTAGTGCAGACTCTGACTGCCATGGCGCCGACCCTGCCTCCTCCCACAGAGACGCCCACACCCACCGCCACCAGTACACCCACTCCGACGCCTACAAAGGTCACCTCTATTGGTCCGGACAATTTTCCAGCGGATGTGAATCCTCTGACTGGCCTGCAAATTGAAAACCCAAGCCTGCTGGACCGCCGGCCGGTAATTGTTAAGGTCGCCAATTATCCAGCGGTAGGTCGACCGCATGCCGGGCTTTCATATGCCGATATCGTCTGGGAATACTATATTGGTGAAGGCTCCAACCGCTTTGCCGCGTTGTTTTACGGTCAGGACGGCTCAAAAATCGGACCTGTCCGCTCTGGCAGACTGGTTGACCCCGAACTGGCGCGCATGTACCAGGCAGTCCTGGCATTTAGCGGCGCCAACCAAGAAAACGTGCTGCCAAGAATCTACGATTTGCTGGGCAACCGCATCCTGACGGAGGGTAACTGCCCGGGGATATGTCGGGATGACTACACCGTGGTGGGGGTATTCGCCAACAGCGCTGACGTCACTGCTCAGATGGGAGCGCGCGGCGTCACCCAAAGCAAGCCCGACCTTACCGGCATGTTGTTTGATACCAAACTGCCCGCGGGCGGGCAAAAAGCCGAAAAGGCCACGCTGTTTTACAACTTTTTGGATAAGGGCGATTGGATTTACGATGAAACCAGCGGTAAATACCTGCGCTGGATAGAAAACGCAAACAACTACGAGCAGATGATTCCCTTGGTTGACAGGCTGAACAACCAGCAGTTGGCTTTTTCAAATGTGATAATGGCCTACGCGACCTACACCGAATACAGCAGCGTGCTGCACGATATCGCGGTGTGGGATAACGCCAGCGGCATGCGAGCGATTGTATTCCGCGATGGACAAGCCTACGAAGTGACCTGGAAGGCCACCAGCCAGGAGAAGCCCATCCAATTTTTTGACGCGCAGGGAAATCTCTTCCCCCTTAAACCGGGAAATACCTGGATTAATCTGGTAGGTTCCAACACCAATCTGGAAGTTACGAATTCTGAGTGGTTCTTTACTTTTCGGATGCCTTAGGCGTATGCGCACCCTGGTAATCTCTGATATTCACTCCAATTCTGATGCCCTAAAAGCAGTCATTTCTGATGCGGTGGTATTTGACCGTGTTTGGTGCCTGGGGGATGTGGTTGGCTATGGACCCGACCCCAATGAATGCATTCAGATACTTAAATCTCTGCCAAGGTTAGTGTGCATCCTCGGGAACCATGACGCGGCGGTGATGGGTTTTATTGAACTGTCAGCTTTCAATAACGAAGCGAGCGCGGCCATCATGATTCAGGAGCGCATGTTAAGCCAGGAATCCCGGGAATTTTTGGAACTCCTGGAGGTTCAGCGCGTGGAAGACGGCATCACCTTAGCCCACGGCAGTCCACGCAATCCCATTTGGGAGTATGTGATGAACGCCCGAACAGCCAAAGAAAACTTTTCGGCTTTTGATACCCAGGTTTGCCTGATTGGACACTCCCATATTCCAGTCATCTTCATTGATGACCACTCCAAACACCCCGGCATCCTGCTGCCGTCTTCGGGGGATATGTGGCGCTCCGAGAAGCGTTTTTTGCTCAATCCCGGTTCGGTTGGTCAACCGCGCGACCGGAACCCGCTGGCTTCTTACGTTATCTGGGACGATGAGGAAGAGATTTATAGCTACCACCGCGTTGCGTACGATTTTCGACCGGTTCAGGAGCGCATCCTTTCGCTAGGGATCCCCTCCAGGCATGCCTACCGCCTGGCTGAAGGAATTTAGTACCATTATCCTGGAACATTTTCCCGCGTCCTGCGTCTTAAGCTTAGAGTTCGTAACGAATAGGAGACTTGAAATGAAGAAGCGTTGGATATTCCTCAGTATTATTCTAATCCTTGCTCTTAGCGCCTGCGCCAGCCGCTCTGTTGAGCAAAGTGCCGAGATGCCGGCTTACGCGCCGGTTGTTGAAGAGAGCAAAGACGCATACGAAAGCGCTGGAAGCGCAGGTGACCAGTCCGCGCGGGAGTCCGTGGAGCGCTTGGTTATCAAGCAAGCTTACATGCGCGTATCTGTCGGGGACCCAACTGTTGCCATGCGGGCTGTTATGACCATGGCGGAGGGAATGGGGGGGTATGTCGTGACCTCTAACCAATGGAATTCCGTAGACAGCAGCGGCAAGGAATACGCGCAAACGTCCGTCACCATTCGGGTTCCATCTGAACGGTTGGATGAGGCGATGCAGAAAATTCGCGAGATGGCTGCTGACCCAAAGAGCGGCGTGCTTTCTGAGAGCGTAAGCGGGCAGGATGTCACTTCTGATTACGTCGATTCACAATCCCGTCTGCGCAACCTGGAAGCGGCTGAACAGCAGCTGGTGAAATTGCTGGAAAGCGCCAGTGATTTGCAGTACACGCTTGATATCTTCCGGGAGCTGACCAGCATTCGCAGCGAGATCGAAGTTCTGAAGGGTCACATCAAGTACCTGGAGGAGTCCGCCGCGCTTTCATCCGTCAGCGTGGAATTCGTTGCCGAGGCATCGCTGCAGCCCATTCAAATTGGCCCGTGGAAGCCCTCGGGTGAGGCAAAGAAAGCCGTGCAGGCTCTCATCCGCACCGCGCAAAAAGTCGGAACTGGTTTGATTTGGTTCGCGATAACCTGGGTTCCCTTCCTTCTGCCGATCGCCTTAATCGTGTACTTGATTGTCAGGTCGGGTAAGAAGCGCAAAGCGGCGCGCAAAGCGGCCGCCGAGCTTAAAATCCAGGCAGAACCTAAAGAATAATCTGCCTGCCTTGAAAAGGATAGAAAGAGGCCGTCTTGTTTAGGCGGCCTCTTTTTTTGTTAGTCTGCTCCCTTAATTATCTTTACCCACCGATAAGCGCAATTTGCAGTTCGCGATAGTTATTCAGCGTTCCAGCTATCCAACAAGGTTTGGAATGGTATAGGACCTTCGCGCAGCAGTTTTGGCTGGCTGCCGAGGCAGTCGATGATGGTGGAGCCGGCGCTCCCGCGCAGTTTTCCGCCGTCCAGGATTAAATCCACTCTGCCATCCAGCTGCGCGCGGACTTCTTCGGCGTTCTGTGGATTTTCCCGGTCGGAGATATTGGCTGACGTGACCGCCAGAGCGCCAGCCGCCACCAGCAAGCTGCGCGCGAAGGATTGGTCGGGCATGCGCACGGCAAGGCCGGGGTAAGGCGTGAGCTCCCTTGGAAGCAAAGGGTTCTTGGGTAAAACCAGCGTGAGCGGTCCTGGCCAATAACGCGCTATCAGCCGCGCGGCCTGTATTGGCACGCTCTCGACGAACATATGAAGCTGGCTAATCTCGCCAATCAGGACAGGCAGCGCCTTCATAGCCGGCCTGTTCTTGGCGGTGTAAATCGCGGTCAGCGCTGCAGGGTTGTCAGGGTCGCAGCCCAGTCCGTAGAGCGTATCAGTCGGAAAAACAATCAATCGGCCAGCCCGCAGAGTTTCCAGAGCGAGGTTTAACGCGCTTGGGTCGTTCGTTGAGATGATGCGTGTAGTTAATGCGCCCATAGCTTAATCCAATTGTACCCGCACCAATCGGTCGTGGTCACTAAGGTCCTTCAGCAGCTCAATGTGAGCATTTGGCAGGTTTTCACGCGCGAGTGCGATTGTTTCTGCGCCCAGACCTGCTTCTGTTTCCGCAAGGACCAGACCGTGGGGGTTCAGATGCCTGGGCACTTGCTCGAAAAAGCGGCGCAGCAGGCGCAGCCCATCCAGTCCGCCGTCTAACGCGATTTTGGGCTCGTAGGCGATGCTATTGACTGCGTTCAGCGCGGAACTTGGAATGTAGGGCAGGTTGGCGCAAATAAGGTCGAAGCCTGAGAGAGATTCTGGAATTAAGTTCTCTTGCAAAAACGTAATACGCTCACAAACCTGGTGTTCGCGAGCATTGGTTGCCGCGATTGCTAGTGCCTCCGCGGAGATGTCCGTGGCAGTAAGCTGAAGATGCGGGGCTTTTTTCGCGAAGGTGATCGCAATGCATCCGGAGCCAGTCCCAACATCAAGCGCTTGAACGGGACCATACCTGCGGCTCAGCCATGCCAGCGCCTCATCAATCAGCAGCTCAGTTTCGGGTCGCGGGATGAGCACAGCGGGAGAAACCCGAAAATTGAGCCCGTAAAATTCTTGACTTCCTGTCAGATAAGCCAACGGCTCACCTTGAGCAAAGCGCTGCACCAGCTGGGCAAAGACTGCGGCTTGTTGTGCGTTCAAGCATGCTTCGGGATGCGCCAATACCCAGGTTTTTGGAGCTTTCAGTACAAAAGCGAGCAATACCAGAATGCTTATGTGGGCATCGGGTACTGCGGGGGACAGCTCTCGTAAAATTGCTTGCTGGAGTTCGGCCAGACTTACATCAGTCGGGAGTCTCATAGTTTGCCAGGCGGTTCGCCTCGTCGGCAACCTGCAGCTCTTCAATGAAGGTATCCAATTCAGTTCCGCTCATCACGCCAGCCAGATTGAAGGAGGACACGTTGATGCGGTGGTCTGTCACGCGGGACTGGGGATAATTGTAGGTTCGGATTTTCTCGCTGCGTTCGCCGGTTCCGATTTGGGAGCGGCGGGTGGCATCCTGTTCGGACTGCCGCTTTTGCTGTTCAATTTCATACAGGCGGGCGCGCAGCACGCCCATCGCGCGCATCCTATTCTGTAATTGGGAGCGCTCATCCTGACAGGCGACTACGATGCCGGTTGGCAAGTGGGTGATGCGCACCGCGGTCATGTTCTTTTGGACGTTCTGTCCGCCCGCGCCCGCAGACCGGTAAACGTCCACCTGGATATCGGATTCCGGGATGTCAATTTCAACATCCTCCACTTCTGCCAATACTGCGACAGTTACCGTGGAGGTATGGATCCGGCCCTGGGATTCTGTTTCGGGCACGCGCTGGACGCGGTGGACGCCGGATTCAAATTTCAGGCGGGAATATGCGCCTTTTCCTTTGACAGCAAAAGTTACTTCTTTATATCCGCCGATGCCAATTTCGTTGGCAGACAGAATTTCTGTCTTATAGTGGTGCAGGTCGGCGTAGCGCAGGTACATACGCAGCAGGTCTGACGCAAAGAGAGCGGCTTCGTCACCGCCAGTACCGGCGCGAATTTCGACAATCACGTTGCGGTTATCGCGCGGGTCTTTTGGGACCAGGAGAGCGCGCAGCTCTGCCTGAACTGAATCCATTTGCTCGGAGAGTTCCTGCAGTTCCAGTTCTGCCAGCTCGCGCATTTCCCCTTCCGTCGAGCCCAGCAGAAATTTCGTTTCCTCTAGCTGGGATTGGGCAGTCTGGTACTGCTTCGCCAGATTGACTACCGGTTCAAGCTCCGCGCGTTCCTTGGAAAGTTCCGCCACTAATTGGTAGTCCATGCCGGCTTCCGCCAGATTCTGTTCGAGCTCTTCGAAGTGCTCGAGGATATTCTTGAGTTTTTCTTCCAGTTGTGTTTCCATTTTAATCGCCGCAAGATTATACCACTTGCCGGGAAGAAAATACACGCGCATTTGAAGTGGTCATGACTGACTTGAGGGTAACACGCTTGGGGTTCATCGAGCTGCCGATTGCCTGAAGCGTTGGCCATATGTCAAAAGACTGATAAGAGTGACAAATATGTGATAATCTTGGATAAATACAAAGACGGGATGGGATATGGAACTGTACTTTATCCGGCACGGACAATCTGAAAACAACGCCCTTTATGATGAAGAGGAATATGACTGGGGAAATCGTCGGTCTGATCCCAAACTCACCGATATCGGTTATCAACAAGCTGGGCTGGCTGCAGATTTCTTCGCGCGCGCGTCAGCTAATACCCCTATCAACCGTAAAGGTTTTCAGAACCGGGCTGAAAACGGCCTGACGCATCTTTATTGCAGCTTGATGGAACGGGCTGTCCAGACTGGGACGGTCCTTTCCCAAAGGCTCAGTCTTCCCCTGCTGGGCGTTCCGGACCTGCACGAAGTGGGCGGAATTTACTTTGAGGAGCTGATTGAAGGCGTCAGCAGCATTCGCGTCGAACATGGGCTGACCCCGCGATACCTGCGCGATAATTATCCAAACCTGAGTCTCCTGGAGCCAATCCCCGAGCAGGGCTGGTGGCCTGGTGGACGGGAAGAACGCGCGGCGCGCATACCGCGTGCTGTGCGCATGCTGGACTTGTTGTTTGCCAGGCACGGAAATACGGAAGACCGGGTGGGCGTGATTACTCACGGCGGCTTCTTTGCCTGCTTCTTTCGGGCTATCTTCAATCTGGATTTGGAAGAGCCGAATCAGCAGCGTCTTCCTTATCAGATTGAGCTTAACAATTGCGGAATCACGCGTTTCTCCATTCAGCAAGCGCGCTATCTTCTGGTTTACCATAACCGCACGGATTTTCTTCCAGACAAGCTGGTCACGTAGTTGCAACGCAAACAAATGCTGTAAATCAGCAATCGCAACCAAGACTCCGATTTCTGATAGAATAGCGGCAGTTTCCCCGGGGCAGAAACACCCAAAGTGACCCCAAATTTTCGCCTCGGGGGAAGGAATTGAAATGCCTTTGTATTTGAACATCATCCTCATCGCGATCCTGTTCTATTTTAACGGAATCTTCGCCATGTACGAAATTGCGATGGTCTCGGCGCGAAAACCGAGACTGCAGCAGCGCAGTGAAGACGGCAACCAAGGCGCGACTGACGCGCTGGAATTGCTAAAGGACCCCAACCAACAATATCTCTCCACCATCCAGATTATGATTACCATGATCGACACCCTGGCAGGCGGTATTGGCGGCGCGATGTTGGCAGGACCATTGGCGTTGGTGCTGCGCAAGATCGCCTGGCTGGCGCCTGCCGCGGATACTGTCGCGCTGATCCTCGTTGTGATTGTAATTACCTATTTCTCGATCGTGCTGGGTGAATTGATCCCCAAGCGGATGGCTGTGAGCAAGCC
>JAAZPN010000039.1 GCA_012797215.1 Chloroflexota bacterium
CACTTTTAAAACCGGCGTGGAAATGGAAGCGCTTACAGCTGTCAGCGTTGCCGCGCTGACCGTTTACGATATGTGCAAGGCTGTGGACCGCGGCATGCAAATTCTGCAAATCCAATTGGAGCAAAAAAGCGGCGGCAAGTCTGGCGATTTTGTACGAGAGGTTATAATCCCTGATCATGATTGATCAACACAACCGGGAAATTACCTACTTACGCCTTTCCGTAACCGAACGCTGCCAACTGCGCTGCACCTACTGCCGCGCGGAGGAAGGCGCTTGCCCCAAAGCGGAGGAATTAAGCGCTGAGGACTTCGCGCGCATTGTGCGTGTTATGACGCGTTTGGGAATAAACAAAGTGCGCCTTACAGGCGGCGAGCCGTTGCTGCGGAAAGATATCCTTGAAATTATCGCTCGCGTTGGGGCGGTGCCTGGTTTAAAAGACCTGTCCATGACCACCAACGCGCAGATGCTGCCGGGCAAGGCGGCCGCGCTTAAGGCTGCCGGCTTGCGCAGGTTGAATATCAGCCTGGATTCCCTGAAGCCGGATGTTTTCCGCAAAATGACCGGTGGCGATTTGCAACTTGTGCTGAACGGTATCGACGAAGCACTTGAGGTGGGGCTGGTGCCGCTGAAGATAAATGTGGTCGTCGTGGCGGGCATGAACGACGGCGAGGTCGATGATTTCATCGCGCTCACCCGCGAGCGTCCGCTGGATGTGCGCTTTATTGAACTTATGCCCATCGGGGACCAAGGCAGGAATGCTGAGCGGCGGATATCCAATCAGGACCTGCTCCGCGAGAGGCTATACCTTCAGATGCTGCCCCCACGTTATCCCGGTCAGCCCTCCGCGGATTATCAGGTGCCAGGCTACCTGGGCCGGGTTGGTTTTATCAGCCCTATCTCGCATCAATTTTGCGCGGACTGCAACCGCATCCGCGTGATGAGCGACGGCATGCTGCGCCCCTGCCTGGGGGTGGACAGCCAGATTTCTTTAAAAGAAGCCCTGCGCGGCGATGATGACGGCTTGTTAGAACTCATCCGCCAGGTCATATATGCGAAGCCCATTGGGCACGCGTTTCAAACTTGTTCCAGCTCAGCGCGAAACATGAGCAGGATTGGAGGCTAATTTTGGCAAAGGTGCTTGCGGTTAATATCAGCGTTAAAACTGGCGAAATCAAACATCCCGTTGAAAGCGCGGTACTCAGAGAAGATTTTGGCATTGAAGGGGACGCCCATGCCCGCAACTGGCACAGGCAGGTGAGCCTTTTGGACCAGGAAAGCGTGGACAAAATGACCGCGCTTGGCGTGGATGGACTGACGCCTGGCATTTTCGCAGAGAACATCACGACAGAAGGCATCGCTCTGCATACGCTGCCGGTCGGGACGCGTCTGCGCGTGGGGGTTACAGAGCTCGAAGTCACGCAAATTGGCAAAGAATGCCACGCGCACTGCCAGATTTACCAGCAGGTGGGCATGTGCATCATGCCGACCGAAGGCATCTTTACCAAAGTCATTCGAGGGGGTGAAATCAGGGCG
>JAAZPN010000323.1 GCA_012797215.1 Chloroflexota bacterium
GGTCCGGCAGCTACAAAGCGATAATTCTTGTCCTGCAGGCCGCTAACGACCGGACCGCAGTGATAGATGACGCCGTCCTGGAGCAGCCGTTTCAGCTCTTCGTACACCAGCGTGTCTTCCGCTGAAACCGGGACAGTTTTCGCGATGAAATTGTCCATAAACCATTTATGGACCGTGTCCCGTCCTGTGACCATAATTCCGCTAAGGAGCACGGAATCACCAATTTTCAGATCACGGATGGCTTCATCGGAGATGGGCACGGTAATTCTTTTGAGTTCTTTGGCGCTCATGCGTAGTTCACCTGAGTCCCTTCAATTGTCAGAGTGCGGTGGCGGTATGCCCAGCACATGTAGGAAATCGTCACAAAGTAAGAGGCAGGCAAGCGGTGCGAGGCGCGAATTTTTGTGCCAAGCACAGTCGATTTTCCGCCAAAACCCATTGGTCCAATTTCCAGAGTATTGGCTTCTTCGGTAATCCGCTGTTCCAAGGCTGAGAGTTCGGGATCTGGATTGTCCTCGTGCAGACCGGAGAGCAAAGCTTCTTTAGATACCAGATATCCGCTGCCCCGGTCTCCGCCAATGGCCACGCCTAAAAAACCCGGCGCGCAGCCCTGACCCTGGGCCTGGTAGACCGCATCCAAGACAACTTTACGCACGCCTTCCAGGTCGCGGTCAGCCCCAAGGCCCACATCAGGCAACGAATACTGCCTGCCGACGTTCTCACATCCGCCGCCTTTCAACATCAGGTCGATGGTCAGACCGTCCCCCGCAACTTCCTGAAAGTGAATAGTCGGGAAATTATCATCCCCGAGATTGTTGCCGGTGTTCTTCCCATGCAGGGAGTCCACCGCGTTTGGGCGAAGGTAGGAGCGTTTGGTAGCCTCGGCGATTGCTGCCCGGATTTGTGCTTTGAGCGCGCCTGGTTCCCAGCCCTGTCCGTATTTGACGAAAAACAGCGGCGTACCGGTGTCCTGGCAGATGGGGGTCTGGTTGCGCCGGCTCATTTCCACATTTTCGAGGATAGAAACCATGGCAGCTTCTGCCGCGGAACCCTTATCTTCAGCCTGGCGGGCATTGATGAGCGCGTCCTGGATGGATTTTGGCAGGTCGGTTGAAGTAAGCCGGACGAGTTCGACAAGTTCATTGGTTATATCGCGCACTGGTTCACCTCTATTTGCGTTTGTTCACAATGCGTTCAATGAGATGCGCTTTGTAGGCTTCAAGGTCGATTGGCATCCGAGCGACGCCCGTCTCCATAGCAGCTTTGGCGACCGCGGGGGCTTCGTACAGGCAAACGCGTTTATCCAGCGGTTTGGGGACGATGTAATCCGGACCAAACTCCAAATGGTCAAGGCCGTAGGCGTCCAGAACATCCTGGGGCACCGGCTGTTTGGTCAATTCTGCCAGGGCATATGAGGCTGCCAGTTTCATTTCGTCATTGATCTGGCTAGCGCGCACGTCCAGCGCCCCTCGGAAAATAAAGGGGAAGCCGAGCACATTGTTGATCTGGTTGGGATAATCGGAGCGGCCGGTACCCACGATGGAATCGGGGCGCGCGCGGCGGGCAAGCTCGTATTTAATCTCTGGATTTGGATTGGACATGGCGAAAATAATCGGGTCGTGCGCCATGCGCTTGACCATTTCCTCGCTCACGATATCCGCGGCTGAGAGACCAAAGAAGACATCCGCGCCTTCCATTACCTCTCCCAAGGTCGCGGGACCATCGCCATTTTCAAAGGCCACCTTATAGGGGTTCATGGATTCGGTGCGTCCTTTGTAGATCAAGCCTTTGGTATCCACCATGTAGATGTTTTCGCGGGGGAGACCGAGGCGGATCAGGTGATTCGCGCAGGACATGCCCGCAGAACCAGCCCCGGCGAAAACAATTTTAATGTCTGCGATTTTCCGATTGGTTAGTTCCAGCGCGTTCAGCAGCGCGGCGCCGGTGATAATAGCGGTTCCATGCTGATCGTCATGGAAGACCGGGATATCCAGCATTTCCTTCAGTTTGGTCTCAATATAAAAGCATTCG
Organism: Chloroflexota bacterium; assembly: GCA_012797215.1. Next base: position 2,032 of record JAAZPN010000323.1, read on the forward strand.
GGGGCTTTAATATCTTCGAGGTTGATACCGCCAAAGCTGGGGGCGATAGCCCGGGTTACCTCAATAACTACATCCGGGTCGTGAGAATCGACCTCAATATCAAACACGTCCACATCCGCGAAAGACTTAAACAGAACACCTTTGCCTTCCATAACGGGTTTAGAAGCCAACGCGCCGCGGTCTCCCAGCCCCAGGATGGCAGTCCCATTAGAAACTACCGCCACGAGGTTACCCTTGGAGGTGTACTGATAGGCAAGCAGGGGGTCCTTTTCAATTTCGAGGACTGGCCAGGCAACGCCGGGAGTATAGGCGAGGCCCAAATCATACTGGTTATCCAGAGGTTTGGTCGGTACCATGGCGACTTTGCCAGGAACCCCATTCAAATGATGGTATTCGAGTGCAGCTTCTTTAGTGATTGCGGGCATAATGGGTCCTTTTCTTTTAAGATGAGATATTGATACCGGCAGGTCTTTATTGATCTGTTTCTTCGGCAAAGTAAATCGCGCCTACGGGACAGTTAGCCTCGCAGCTGCCGCATTCGACACAAATTTCAGGGTCTATGTGCGATTGTGTTTCATCTTCGGTGATCGCCTCGCTGGGGCAGCCCGCCACGCAGGCTCCACAAAGGATACAGTCACTGGTCACGATATAGGGCATAAAAATCCTTTCTAAAACTTATCCCATATACATTCTTGTGGGATCGATTTGCTCCCGAATGAGGCGCAGCTGTTCCTGGGTGGGGGGCTCGGTAAACGGGATTGTTCCGCTCATCTCCGGGACAAAACCCATGGTGTTCAGGACGTCCTCAAGAGCGTTTCCAGGGTGGATCGAAAGCAGCTGCATGCGCTTGGTCTCTGGGTGAAAGCCAAAGATGGCTTTATCCGTAATCACGCGTTCCGGGCCACCGCGCATGTTCAGGTCCGCTCGCGCGCTCCCGCCGCTGATATAGCCTGGGCTGGTGACGAACGAAATGGCTTCTTTTAATTTGCGGGCTTCGTGGCGGATGATAATCACGGTCTTGTTCGCGCAGGAGGCGATGTCATTCGCGCCGCCGCTGCCAACCATATGCTTGAACTTCCCGCGTGGGTCACCGACCAAAGTTGTGTTCAGGTTGCCGTACTGGTCAACTTCCAGACCGCCCAGGAAGCCCACATCAACGCGACCTTTATGCAAAACGGTACCAAGAATATCCACAAAACTGCTCAGGACTTTGGCGCGATACCAAACGCGAGGGTCAGCGAGACCGACGCCGCTGTCTATCGGCTCGGGGTCCACAACGCCCAATTCAAACAGGATGGTCATGTTGGGGGCATGGGTTTGTTTTGCCAGGAATGACGCAACCACTGGTAAGCCCAGGCCAACCGCCACAATTTGGCCATCTTTAAGTTCGCGTGAGCCAGCCACAGCCATTAATTCTGAGGGGGAGTATTCGCTAGTCATCTTAGTAACCTCGCAGTGGGTCCGCGGCGATTTTCTTGAGGAGTTCATCTCCGCCCAGTTTGGCAAGATAAGACTCGTGGTCCGGTACGCCGTAAACGTAAGCATCCAGGTAGGTTTGCATCGTTTCAGGGCTTTGGGCTGCCTCCGCGTATAAGCGGATGTGGTCAGCGTCGTAATCGTAAGCCTGGTAAAGGGAGCATGGGTGCGCGGCGTATGGGACGTGCACGACATGGGAAACCAGGAACCCAGGGATTACATTGCGCTCTGGATGTTTGCGAATTTCTTCTGTGGAGATGATTTCATGCGCCAATACGATGGTGCGTTTGCTCGCGCGGGCTTGTTCAAGATTATCCCAACGCGGTCCATTGATCTGCGCGTTACCCTCCGAGTCCGCGGCGGAAACGATCGCAACAGCGACGTCTGGCAGCAGCGGTTTGAGCGCTAACCATTCTTCGCCAGTGAAAGGATCCGTCACCGTGGCGACATCTTCGGGGTGCTTCTCCTGCAAGTTGACCAGCAGGTCAGAGCCCTGCAATGAGCGGATTGGGATGAAGGGGAGACCTAAGGAACCAGCCAGATACCGGAAGGTCACCGAAAGACTGCTGTATTCCTCAGCAGCCAAAGTGCCTGTTTCTATGCCGCGATTGACGCCGCTTAGCCGGCCAAAGCGGTCCAGCGAGCCGCCGCCGTAAATGAGGCGGTCAGCCATGCCTGCGCCAACCAGAATGTCAGCATCCATAGCGCCCACGCACTGCGAGAGCGTCAGGTGATTGATACCCTGCCGGATGACTTCATGCGCAAAGGCCATCGCGCAGCGCGCGATGGCGAAACCGGGCAGCGCGACGTGCGAGCCAGGTGGGATGCTTGCGACTGCGTCGTGTAAGCTGCTCAGCTTGTTCATCTTACACAACCAAAGCAGGACGGTCGAAAACAACCAGCAACAGCTGGCAAACGCCATTCTCGCACTTGATTTCCGCGAGTTCCACCTGGCGGTTGAGCTTGTCTTCGATGCCCATGATGATCAGATTGGCTGGCACGCATGTAAAAGGTTCGATGCCTTTTGCTAACATCCGTTCTTCCACAGGGAGGTGGA
>JAAZPN010000040.1 GCA_012797215.1 Chloroflexota bacterium
CAGCAGGTGCTCCGTGCCAACCGTGGTTTGACCGCTGTCTTTGGCTTCTTCCAAGGCAAGTTCCAACACGCGCTGGGTATCACCGCCCAGCACCATATCGCCGGAATGGCTTCCCGTGCCAGTTTTCTCTTCCACCGCGGCGCGGACGGAATCCAATTCCATACCAACGTCGCGTAAAACACGATTCGCGATCGTGCCTTCTTCAATCATCAAACCAAGTAATAGGTGCTCAGTCCCAATCGTCTGCTTGCGCATTCGCTCAGCTTCTGTCTGAGCGTGGGCGAGGACCCGCTTGGCTTTTTGGGTAAAACGATTCATGCCAGCCAAGGCATACCTCCAATTGTTTTATGGTTCCGAAAACGAACCCCTGCCGTCCCTCCCCGTTATCTGGATTTCGGCAGGAAGAAATCTTGCGGGTAAGACCTGCGAAAAATCGCGGTCGAAACAAACATTACGAAAGTCTTGATAGTGTCATTTTACCAAATTATCCCCCCGCTTTTCGTAGTGTCCAGAGATTATTACGAAACGTTAATAACCAACTGGCCGGCGCGGAGCTTTGTTCGGACGCAACATGGTGCTCCGCGCCGGCACAGGCAAGAATTAGTACATCGCGTTAAATATCTGCCCGGTGTCGATGGTGGTCTTCTCCAACGTATCCAAATTTAACATCTGCAGAGTGATGTTCTGGTAGTAGCCGTTCGCGTCAATGTCGCCCGTAGTATAGATGATGGCGCGGCTGTCCGGGGACCACCCAAAGATATGCAAGACGTTGGCGTCCAGAACAAGGGCTTCAGCTTGCCCGGGCAGAGCGGCGCTGATGCCGCCGGCTGGCAGGAGAATTAGCTTATTGCCCCCCTTGCGGTCAGGGGTCCAACGCCCGCTCCAGTTTTCAGAGGACGGGTATTCGAGCGCGGCAATGAATTCTGAATTTGGCGACCAGTTCATGCTGTACAGAATAGCCCCGTTATTCGCGGCGCGGTAAGTCAGCCGGGCATTCTCCTCTCCAATGCCTCTCACCCGGATTTCGCTGGCACCACCTTCAAAGAGCTTTGAATCGTCCAGTTCCGCCAGCCACAACTCGTTGTCCGCGATGAGGGTGTGCCCAGCTTCCCGGGCATAGAGCGCGCCGCTTTGACGGTCGTAAACAAAATAGGGCACAAGATCATCTTCCGGCCCACACCAAAACGGGTCGGCGGTGATGTAACGCCCGCTGGGGGAGACCCCCACGCCGGTGCTGTTGCCGGTATTTCCGGCATCCTGCGGGAGCGGAAAACTATCCACGATGGCGCGCGCGCGAGGGTCGTAAACAAGGATATCCACAGCGGTGATTTTGGAATTTGGCTCCTGCCAGAAGACGCAGGCGCCAGTTTGGCGGGTGACGTAGAGCAGGTCGTTTGCGTCCCACCCCAGGATGTTTTCCGTGGACCAAAGCTGGGTGTTGCCGTTGGGAATGCGCTCGTAACTATAGTCCTGCAAGTTCAGGACAATGTATTCCCCATAGCGCTGCTTAAAAGCCACAAAGACTCCTGAAGGGGAAAGCTTTGGGTAAAAGAAGTAGCCTTCCAGACCGCTGAGCGAGCCGCTGCCAGTGAGCGCGAATTTTTCCTGAGATTCAGGGTAATAAATCCAGATGCTGGCATCTTTTGCGTACACAATGGGCATATTTGAGGGGGTGTCCTCGGTCGGTTCAGGGTCGGTGGGCGTAATCTGCGGATCTTGTGTCGGAATATTGCCTGGGGGAGGCGCTGACGGGGTTAGGTTATCGCCGCCGGGGCTGTCAGTCTGTTCTGTTTCTGTCGCTTTTGGTGCTGCTTCCGGGGTTTGGAAAAGCGCGCAGCAGCCTGCAAACAAAACCAGAACCACCATTACTGCCAAAAACTTTGCAAATCGCCGCATCTGAATTGTTCCCTCCTGTGAGCTGATTTTTTTCCCAAAGGGAGATAGAATGCCTTATCCGCCCGTTTTCATTTTATCAAATCTTTTTGTTCTGACCTGAAAATTCCTTGGTAATTGAGACGGCATACCGCTGAATGCCCCAGAAATCCCGCGTGCTGCGTCCAGTTTGACCAGCGCGGCTATTATGGTAACCCTGGAGAGGTATTCTTTCGGGAAGCTGACGGCAA
>JAAZPN010000324.1 GCA_012797215.1 Chloroflexota bacterium
CAAATAATCATCAGCCCCCATGTCCAAACCAATCACGCGATCACGAATCTTGTCACGTGCTGTAAGGATAAGGATGAGCAAATCCGGTCGTTGGCGGCGTCCGTGGCGTGGAGATTCGGGGCGACGGCCTCCCAGCTTTCAGCTTCATCCGCAATCACCACCACGTTGCGCCGGTCCGTCAGCGCGGGATAGACCCTGCCATTCTCTTCAGGGAAGAATTTCTGAATGGTGGTAAAGACGATCCCACCCGAAGCAACCGATAGCAAGCGTCTCAAATCTTCCCGGCTGTTAGCTTGCACCGGGGTTTGGCGCAACAACTGCTGGCAATTGCCAAAAGTTTCAAAAAGCTGTTGGTCCAGGTCGTTGCGGTCGGTCAGCACCACAAAGGTGGGGTTGTTCATCTCTTGCGCCAACACCAGCTTGCCGACATAAAACACCATTGACAGGCTCTTGCCGCTGCCCTGGGTATGCCAGATCACGCCGGCGCGTCGGTCGCCTTTGGGTTGATCTTCCGCGTTGGGCAAACCATATACCGCGGGGTGTTCCGCCACAAAATGCGAAGTCTGCTCAGCTGAAGCACGCAATGTGGAGCGAATAGCTTTATTGACCGCGAAATATTGGTGATAAGCGGCGATTTTCTTGAGGGTTCTTTCTTTCGCATTTTCGAAAACGATGAAGTGCCGGATCACATCCAGAAGCGTACGCTTGTTCAGCAACCCTCTCACCAAAGGCTCAAGCTCCGCCTCATGTTTGGAATCGACGACCCTAACGCCATCCACGCTTTTCCATTCCATGAAGCGCGAATAATCGCTGGTAAGCGTTCCGGCTTTGGCAAACCAGCCGTCACTGATCACCTCAAAAGCGGTGTACTTGAACAGAGAAGGGATTTGTTGGTGATAGGTCTGCAGTTGCCGGAAAGCGGCTTGCAGATCGGCTTTTTCATCTGCGGCATTCTTGAGTTCGATCACCACCAAAGGCAGACCGTTGATGAACAGGATGATATCCGGGCGTTTGTTGACGTTGTTTTCGACCACCGTGACCTGGTTCACTGCCACAAAGTCGTTATTCTCGGGGTGGTCAAAGTCGATCAGCCAGACCTTATCTGTGCGGCTCTTGCCATCCCCCACGCCGAATTTCACATCCACGCCCTCTGTCAGGTAGCGGTGGAAGGCCTGGTTATTGTCGATTAGTGTCAGGCTTTCAGTCCGCAGCACTTTCTTGAAGGCTTCTTCGCGGGCAGAGGTCGGGATGTCGGGATTGAGTCGGTCAATCGCCGCTTTCAACCGACCCTTGAGGAGTACCTCGTTGTACACCCGTTCCGGAGCGAGCCCTTCCAGCAGGTCTGGTCCATAGGAAAAATTGTAGCCGCTCTCGTCGCGCAGCAGTTCGAGCGTGACCTGTTCGATTTCAGATTCGTAAAGGATCATGTTTTTCCCCTTGAATGCAATTCATCGTTTTCCCATTGGGTTGGGTTGTTCAGAATGTACGCCTGGGCGTTGGTTAAGTCTTTTTCATCACGGATGATGTGCTCCCAGTAATTGCGCTGCCAAACAGGTTTGCCTGGCGTGCAGCAGGCAAGGTTGATGCGCCGGGATACGGCGGATTTGAAGGCGCGCACAATGGTTGGGATCGATCCAACAACCGGTTTACCAAATTGTTCATGGGTTGGCGTGAAATCTGCGGAGGTTTCCCCCAACCCACCCGTAGGGGCACGGCGCGCCGTGCCCCTACAGCATGCCGCGCCCCTAC
>JAAZPN010000325.1 GCA_012797215.1 Chloroflexota bacterium
ATCGCCACGCTTCGCTCGCGATGACGAAAAAAAGGGAGAGCACTTCGCAGGCTTGCGATGACGGAAAATAGGGATATCACTTCATAGGCCCGCGATAACACGCGACTCTGCCAAAAGCGCTACAGCCAAACCAGCATCACCACCCACAGGGCAATCATCACCTACACAATCGCGACGCGGATGAGCGTGGACCAGCCCCAGGCTAAGGCCACCTGTTTTGTCGCTTCCCAGGCTTCTTTTTGTTTCTTCCCCAAACGTTGATATTCCACCAAGAAAACAGACAAAAGCGCGGCCGCCAACCCACCCAAAGGAGTGAGCAGGATACCGCCAATAATCATCGCGACCCAGCTTAGGCCAATCTCCCACCAGGGCGAACCCTGCTTTCGGGCCTGCCCCGCCATCATCAGGTTATCCAAAAACGACCCCGCGAGCATGAGCAAGGTGCTTACCACAAAAAGCACGATGGTCAGCGTGAATTGCCAGGAGGCGTGCCCATAGTTAAAGCGCGTATAAATCGCCCAGATGAGCTGCCCAATCCACGCCACAGTCGGGCCTGGAAAAAAAACCAGCGCCAGCCCGACCAAGCCGATTAATTGGAACAGCGCGGCAATGACAAGGATTACCGTGCTGACCCAGGCAGGAGAAATGCTCATGCGCTAATGACTTCCAGCCCCCCCATAAAAGGCAGCAGCACTTCCGGCACGCGGATGCTGCCGTCTGCCTGTTGATAGGTCTCCATTACCGCAATCAGCGTGCGCGGTAAACCAAGCCCCGAGCCGTTGAGGGTATGCAGATATCTGGGCGAGGAACCGTCCGTCGGACGATATTTAATGTTCGCGCGGCGAGCCTGAAATTCCCCAATGTTGGAAACGGACGAAACCTCCAGCCACTCCTGGCAGCCAGGCGCCCACACTTCCAGGTCGTAGGTTTTGTGCGAGCCAAAGCTCAGGTCGCCAGTGGATTGCAGCAAAACACGGTAAGTGAGCCCCAACTGCTGGCAGGTTTCTTCAGCATCCGCGACCATCTTCTCTAGCTGCGCGGGCGAGTCCTTGGGCAGGCAGTACTTGTACATCTCCACTTTGTCAAACTGATGCCCGCGCTTAATGCCGCGCACATCCCTTCCAGGGCTCATCTTTTCGCGGCGGAAACAGGCGGTATACGCGGTCAGGTTCAGCGGTAGAGCGGTTTCATCCAATACTTCACCCATCAGCATGCCGGTCAGCGGCACTTCCGCGGTCGGAACCATCCAAAAATCTTCCTCCGCATCGTGGTAGAGATTATCCGCGAATTTTGGAAGCTGACCCGACGCAAACATCACTTCCTGGCGCACCATCCAGGGCGGGTAGATTTCGCGGTAACCCTGGCGGATGTGCAGGTCAAGCATCCAGAAAATCAAGGCGCGTTCAAGGCGGGCGCCGGCGCCTTCCAGCACATAAAAACGCGTGCCCGCCAGTTTTACGCCAGCTTCAAAGTTAATCATCCCAAGCCGCGGACCCAAATCCCAATGCGCTTGTGGTTCAAAATCATAAACTGGCTTCTCTCCAATCGTGCGGACAACAATATTATCCTTATCATCTACGCCGACCGGGACATCAGGGTCCGGAATATTTGGCAAGCCGGCAATGGTTTGATGCAATTCCGCTTCTACGACTTTTAACCTTTCATCCAGGGCAGATATGCTGTCGCCCAGTTCGCGCATAGCATTAATTTTTTCCTGGCGCTCGGCGGCGTCTTTCATCCTGCCTATCTCCTTGCTGACCGCGTTGCGCTCGGCTTTTTTGGCTTCCACTTCCAGGATGAGCGTTCTGCGCAATTCATCCTGCGCCAGAATTTGGTCCACAACCGCGCCTTCCATGTGGCGTTTGCGCAGCGAATCGCGTATTAATTCGGGTTGCTTACGTATTAATTTCAAGTCCAGCATTTTGCATCTCCTCGAGCGCTGGAAAGCGGTACCAGCGTGCTTGGGATATATTCTACCAACGGAACCGGTTGGCTGCCAGAGTCAGCTTGTAATGCGCCTGTTCGGAGCATCTGGTTGCCGGCAGGACTTTTGTAAAACAGCTATAATATGCCATCATGAAAAAGTCGATAATCCTTTGCCTTTGCCTCATCACAGCGCTTTGCCTGGTTCCCCCACTGGCGGCTGACGCGCGCGCTCCCAAAACGGTTTTACCAGAGCGGGCAGCATTGAACCCCCAACAAGAAGCCACCAGTAATTATGTGAACACCATCATCACCTCCACCCCCAACGCGGACGGTTCCATCATCCATGTCGTCAAAGAGGGTGAGACTTTGTGGGCCATCGCCCTGGCATACGGGCTGACCGGCGCTGAAATTATGACCAACAGCGGCAACAGCCCGTTGGCTACGGATGTTTATGCTGGACAAATTCTGATTATCCGGCTGGCAAATCCTGCGACGGCTACACTCACGCTCACCCCTACGCCTACGCGCATTACCCCACAGCCAAGCTCGCCGCGCCCATCGCTCACCCCCGTACCCACGCAAACCCCGCAGCCCACGCCCACCGAGACGCCTGTTCCGCCGCTTTTCCAGCGCGCATTCGCGGATGGAAAAACTGTGGGGTTGGTGCTGGCTGGCATTAGCGCTGTTGGCGTGCTGCTGGTGCTTGTGTTCGGGTTTCTGAGAAAAGAAAAATAGACCCTTTTTTGCTTACTGATTGTGAATTAGGCTTGCCAAAACAATCCAGGCTTTAGTTTGGTTAACTCTCGTCATCCTGAGCGCAGCGAAGGATCTTGCTTTTGTTCGTCATCGCGAGCGAAGCGAAGCGATCTCCCGCTTTTCCCGTCATTCTGAGCGCAGCGAAGGATCTTGCTTTGTCCGTCATCGCGAGCGCAGCAAAGGATCTTGCTTTTTTCCGTCATCGCAAGCGCAGCGAAGGATCTTGCTTTTTCCCGTCATCGCGAGCGAAGCGAAGCGATCTCCCATTGTTCTCGTCATCCTGAGAACAACGCAGAACTCGCCATCAGCTTACAGGCAGGTTGCCGCGCTCGCTGCCGCTCGCTCGCAACGACGAATCGAACTGTCATCGCGAGCGAAGCAAAGGATCTTGCTTTGTCCGTCTTCGCGAGCGCAGCAAAGGATCTTGCTTTTTTCCGTCATCGCAAGCGCAGCGAAGGATCTTGTGTCCATGTTCAAGATTC
>JAAZPN010000326.1 GCA_012797215.1 Chloroflexota bacterium
ATGTACGCTTTCGCGACCCGGGCGTGCCCGTTCTCAATCAGGATTTTTTCGACCATGTCCTGGATTTGTTCGATGCTGGGGGATTCGCCGGGCGAAGTGTTCTGCTCCAGCAGCGCTACCACCTGGGCTGCCAACTCTTCTGAGGTTTGTCGGTCGCGACCGCCAACCGCGACCGCCGCGCGGTAAATAGCATTGGTGATGCGTTCAGGCGTGAAGGGAACCAACGTCCCGTTGCGTTTTACAACGTGGGTAATCGGACTCATGCGCTCCTCCATGGTGAGAATTGAGCTTTACCTTGCGATTATAGCACGCGCGCGGGATACTTCCGCCCCAGACCTGCCTAATTAGCTTTCCAACGGCAGGCTTATGACCGCCGTTGAACCTTCGCCCGCCCGGCTTTCCAGAGCTAACTGTCCGCCCATAGCTTCCATCAAGCTTTTCGCGATGGAGAGGCCAAGCCCAAAGCCTGTCCCGCTGGCGCGTTCGCCTCGGTAAAAGCGGTCAAAGATATGCGCCAGTTTTTCCTCAGGAATGCCATCGCCGTGGTCTTGCACGCGGATTACCACAGATTCCTGTCCGAGCGCGGCATTAACTTCGATTTCCCCGAAACTGTACTTCAGAGCGTTATCCAGCAGGATCAGGAGCACCTGTTTCAAACCATCGCGCCAGGCAGTAGCTTGCAATCCGGCTGGCACAGTCAGATTAATAGGGCGGCTCTCATCCAATTGGCGCGCGTGGCGGGCAACTTCCTCCAGCAATTGAGGCAGGTCCACTTTCTCGCGAACAATATCACGGGCGGATTCCGCCCGAGCTTGCTCCAGCAGCGCGCTAACCAGGCGAATCATCCGTTCGGTCTCATCCACCATATCTTTAAGAATATCAACCTGCTCTTCTGGTGGAACAGCCGGTTGATGGGAGAGCAAACTCAGGTTCCCACGCAATGTGGTCAGCGGCGTGCGGAGCTCGTGTGATACATCCGCGACAAACGCTCTTTGCATTTCCAATGCGCGCGCTTTTACTTCGTAGGCATCTTCCAGCTTGCCAAGCATGGTATTAAATGTCACTGCCAGCTGACCAACCTCGTCCTGGGGACCCTGGTAAACAACCCGGCGCGAGAAGTCCTGTTCCTCACCAATTTGGCGGGCGGTCTGAGAAATCTCCTGGATGGGCTTTAGAACGTAGCCTGAAAAGAACCACCCAATGGCGACAGCCGCGAACATGGTCAGCAAGATGGCGGCAATTAAAGTGCTGCGCAAGGCATCCATGCTGCGTTCGCGTTCCGTCAGGGGTCGGGCTACCTGCACAATCATCGAGAGTTTCCCATCCAAAATCACCGGTCGATTCAGAATGAGCAGATTCTCATCGAGACGCGCGGTCTCCCACCACACCTGGCCTTGTAAGAGCTGCGAATGCCCAATTTCAGTGAGAGGCAGGCCTTCTTCAGCCACACCGTATGGAGCAGCTATCAACTCGCCTTCGGCGTTTAAAACGCGCACAATCTCACGCTCGCGCAGGCTTCTGATCGCCTCAGCGTTGGACAAACTTTCAAAAGTCTTTGGGTCCGCAGAGGTATAAGGACCCAAACCCGGCGGGTTGGCTAGAATCATCGGCACCAGGTTAATTGCCACCGCGTCGCTGCTGTAAATCAGGTCTTTTTTCAGGCTGTTCAGCGTGCTGCTGGATTGAATACCGTACAGAGCCCCGCCAAAAACAAGCAGCGTGATAAAAAGAATTAGATTATAGAGCAGGGTAAAACGCGCCCGGATCGACATTATTCCTCGCGCAAGACGTAGCCGATGCCGCGGACAGTCTGAATCAGTCGGGGTTCTCCTTCAGTTTCAATTTTCTTGCGCAGGTAGCTTATGTATATTTCCAGAACGTTGCTGTCACCGCCAAAGTCGTATCCCCATACTTCAGTCAG
>JAAZPN010000327.1 GCA_012797215.1 Chloroflexota bacterium
CGTGTTGTACAACACCATGCCCGCGTCCAAGAAGGTCCCCAATGCGGGCTGAATGCCGTCCCGAACCGGATCCGCGTCCTCGATACCCAAAATTTGCGGGTCGTAACGCAATTCAAGGTCAAAAGCATAACAATTCTCAACATTTTTTATTTCAATCGCGATTTCCAGGCGCGTTTCTGGTTTGACCGAATAGGTCTGAAATACCCCCACCTGGGTGCCGCTTGCCTGCCCGGAAGCCGGATTGACCATCCCGGCTGCCAGAAAAACCAGCATACAGCACACAACTACCCTCATCCAATAACGATAATTATTCATGAATTCCTTCTTGTTTCGTTTTTTTTCGCCGGAGGACCAGCACAACAAGTATCCCAAGAACCAGCACCCCGGCGGCGAGCACTGCTCCTAAAAGCAAGGTCGAAATCGAATTGTTGCCCACCCGCGCGCCTGGCACGTTCAGCCCGGCGCTGCTGGCGGTCATCTGCGCCACCTGCGCCATCAGCGTGGCATAGTGCCCCGCCTGGCGGGTCTTTTCCGCGCCCGGAGCCAATGCAAGCGGGTCCACCGGCTGTTCAAGCGTCAACGTGCCCGCTATTGGTTCCGTCACTACCCAGGTTGGCTCTCCTCCGCCGGGACGCTTGGTTGGTTCCGGCGCTTCCGTCAGGATTGGCAAGCCACCCCCGGAATCCGGTGTATCGCTTGGCGCAGCGCCAGTCGGGTAAGCACCTCCGCCCGGCGGCGTGGCCGTACGGGTCGGGGTGGCTGTGCGGGTTGGCGTGAGCGTAAATGTTTGCGTCGGGGCTGCTGTCACAGAACTGCTGACGCGCACAAAGCCTGCATCAAGGGTGGGATAACTCAAGCCCCCATCCGGATCCGCCAGTTCGCCGATTGTCAGCGTAATCGCGCTTTCGCCCACGCTCTGCCCGGTAAAGCGCAGCTCAATCAGCGAGCCGCTGCCTGTTTTTCCGGGCTGGGCCAGCTGCGTCCCCACCAAATGGAAGCGCCCAGGCTCGTTCTGCAGCACCACCTGCGCCACCGAGGTGAGGAAGTTTCCAAACCCCCATGTGGAAAGCGTCAGCACCTGCGGGTCGTAGGTTAATTCAATATCAAACGCGTTCAGGTCCACCACATCGCTCACCCAAACGGATAACGCCGCTTGCCCGCCCGGCGCGATGAGCGCCTGGGGAGGGTTGATGCTGAGCTGCGTGCGCACTTGCGCACTGCCCACCCCCAGCGCCGCGCCAGCAAAAAGTACTGCCAGCAGCAGGGAGAGCAATGCGCGTTCGAGAACCTTAATCGTTGTCATTTTCCTATTCACGCGCGGACCCAGACTTCAGCCCGCGCTCCATCATTCACGGCGTCCAACCCGCGTAGACCTGGGCGGAAGTGAGGCCGAAATTGCCAGCCACAATCGCCAGGTCGCGCAAATCGACCACGCCGTCAAAATTCACGTCCCCGTCCAGGCTGTCGCCCGGCTCCAGGTCCGCGGGGGTTTTGCCCCAATAAGTGCCGACGACACTCACATCGCCGGAGTCAATCGTATTGTTGCCCCAGGCCGCGTTCCCGCGCACGAGCGTGAGCGGCGCCAGCGTGGTATTACCGGAAGCCATCCCA
>JAAZPN010000328.1 GCA_012797215.1 Chloroflexota bacterium
CGTCAAACACGGCGAACACCGCTTTATGATTGACTGCGGTGAGGGCACCCAACGGCAGATTTTGAAATCCGGAATTGGGTTCAAACGTTTAAACCACATTCTGCTTACGCACGGGCATCTTGACCATATTCTGGGGCTGGCGGGGCTTATTTCCACTTTTATGCGCTGGGAAGCAATTGAGGAAATCAATATTTACGGCGGCCGCCACACCATGGAGCGCGTCGATGATTTGATTAATGGAGTGGTACTGCGCGGAACGCAACCTCCCATGCCTATTAATCTCCTTGATGTCAAACCAGGCTTAATTTTCGAAACCGAAGATTTCGTGGTGCGGGCTTTTCCAGTTGAGCACCGCGGCTCAGCGTCTTTGGGTTTCCGCTTTGATGAATTTCCGCGTCGGCCTTTTCTGCCTGAGAAAGCGGAAGCGCTGGGTATCGCGCCAGGGCCATGGCGCAAGGACCTGGTGGCCGGTAGAGCTATCACTTTGCCGGATGGAAGCGTGATTGAACCAGACCAGGTGCTTGGCGAGGAAAAAGCCGGCACGAGCCTGGTGGTAGTGGGGGATGTGGGTAAACCGGAGAGGCTGCTGGAGCACGTTCGCGGCGCAGACGCGTTGGTCATCGAAGCGACCTATTTGGAGGAAGAAGCCGCGATGGCGCGTGAGTTTGGGCACACCACAGCCGGCACAGTGGCGACATTGGCAAAAGAGTCCGGTGTCGGGCAGTTGATTCTCACGCATGTTTCCCGCCGCTACAGCGATGAAGAAATTCTGGCCGAAGCGTGCGCGGTTTTCCCTGACACTACTCTGGCGCGTGATTTTGACGCTTACGTCATCCGAAGAGAATGACACCTTTATAACAGGACTTCGCAAGCTTTAACGATTGATTCGCTGCCAGCGCATCTATGTTAGAATCTTTTCCGCTATGATAGAGCGAAAACTTGTTCTGGCGTCAGCATCCCCGCGGCGCAGAGAACTGCTGGGCTTATTTGGGCTTCCGTTCACCTGCCAATCCGCTGACATTGATGAAAGTATTTCTGACGACCTTAATCCGTTGGAATATGTGCAAAGGTTAGCGAAAGAGAAGAACGAAACTGTGCAGGCAGACACGTTGGTTCTCTCCGCGGATACAATTGTCGCGTATGAAGGCGGCGTGTTGGGAAAACCCGCAAACGCGTCTGAGGCTTTTACCATGCTTTCGGCGATGCGCGGCAAAACGCACCAGGTTTACACCGCGCTTTACCTGCGAGGAAACGGCTTCGTGCAAGCCGAGTGCTGTGAAACGCGGGTGTTGATGCGCCCGTACATAGACGAGGAGATAAAGGCGTACATTGCCAGCGGCGACTACCAGGATAAAGCTGGCGGCTACGCCATTCAACACAAGGGCTTCCGTCCGGTTGAAAGCGTGGCTGGCTGTTATGCCAACGTCATGGGCTTGCCCTTGTGTCATCTGCTTTGCCTGCTGCGGCAGGCGGGGCTGCAAATAGACGCGGATATCCCCGCGCTATGCCAGCGACACCTGGAAATCCAATGCGAGGTATTCCCTGGCATCCTAGCCCGCTGCGAAGCGGACGATTGAGTTGTGAATTGATATGAAAATACGGCGAAACCTGGTCTTGTTTCTGGTTCTTACATTTGTGTTAGGCGCCTGCGCGAAATTGCCAGCTACTGGCAGCGCGCCAAGCGCTACGCCTGAATCCGGGCTGCCGACGCCTGTGCTTGCGCTCACCCAGGCCCCGGATGTGGAGAAGGAAGCCCAAGCTTATCTGGATGACTGGAAATCGGAAGACTACGAGGGCATGTACGCGAAACTGAGCATGTTGACCCGTGACGCGCTTAGCCTGGAAGATTTCACAAAACAGCACAAGACCGCGGCAGTTGCTATGACGATGCAGGAAATGAATTACGCCATTCTCTCCAGCATGGTGCGCCCCAGCACGGCGCAAGTGAACTATGAAGTCAGCTATACGACCACGCTGTTGGGCACCATCACGCGCAGCGCCATCATGAACCTGGCCTTGGAAGAAGGCAGCTGGCAGGTTCAGTGGGACGTCAGCATGATTCTGCCGGAACTTGCTGGAGGTAATAAGCTGGAATTAACTTACGAAATCCCAGCGCGCGGGAACCTGTATGATATTTACGGGTATCCTCTGGTCGCCCAGGACGACGCGGTCGCGCTGGGGGTTATCCCCGGGCAGATTGACCCGGAAAAAGAAGCCAGCATGCTCAGCTTGCTTGCCAATATTCTGGATGTCAGTTCAGACTCCATCTATAAAAAATACCAATACGCAGGACCGGATTGGTATGTGGCTATTGGAGATGTATCTGCTGTTACAGCGCAAAAGTATGAAGAAAAGCTTTCTTCCTAC
>JAAZPN010000041.1 GCA_012797215.1 Chloroflexota bacterium
GAATCTCTGCCCCATTACCAGTCCGGGTAAGCTAGCTCTGGAGTACACCGCGCCAGCCGGAACTTAACGCCGACCGAACTGTGCGAAATCTTTTCCCCAACAGCTAATCAACCCTGCAAGCAGGGTCATTCTAAAAAGTCCGGTGGAAAATAGGAAGATCGAGAGACCTAGTTCTGGAAAGACGGGGGTTCGGAGAATGCTTCTGCAAACCAGAGGTTTCCGTTCAGCGCCATCAAGCCAATCAAGCGCAAGGTCGCGGCCAGGCCGTCTCCAAAAGGGGCCTCAGTCCGGCTCAGAAGGTCCCAGTAAGCCCGTGAAAGTTCTGCGTTTTCGCTTCCTGATGCGGCAGCCGCGAAGCAGGCTAATACACTCAGTGGGCTGAATCCATCAGACTGGCTGCTCGCCGCGCCCAGTCTATCTTTCAGGTTTGCCAGCATGTTAACCAAATCGGAGCCTGGAGGAAGAGAATCTGCTGGCTTTCCGTGGGTCTGATTATCGGGGAGGACCCCGTACGCGAGCGCTAACAGCGCGTGTTGGGCTTCCTCATCCGGCGCGGCGGATTGCGCATCGCGCGTGTAATCTAATTCCGCGGGCTCTCCCGCGTGGATAGCTTCCGTGTTTGCAACCTTCAGCCAATCCTCGCGGCTGGTGGAGCGCTGGAACAAGCGCGCGAACGCGGGGCTGATTAGTCTGGATTGCGGCGCGCCGATGTTTCCACTGTTCAGCCACGCCAACAGCGCGTCCAATCTGAGCTTTGCCAGTTGTGTGTAATCAAAGCGGGAGGAACGCGTCCATTGGGCTGCGCCGCAAAGCTGCGCGAACGCCAGCCAGGCTTCCGCGCGGGGATCGGCGTCCAGGCGCGCGCCGGGAACCACATCCGGCATCACCTGCCAGCGCATCAGGTCGGGGTTATTTACCGAAGGCCGGCTGAGGCAAAACGCGAGAAGCGCATCAAAACGGGTCTGAGCTAGCGGGTCCGCGCCTGCCTGCAGCACGCAGGCCAACATGCCCGCGGCCTGAGCAAGACTCGTTGCGGTCAGTTGGTAGCGCAGCCAGTTTTTCGCGACCCCTGTGCGCACAAACGCGCGCCCTGGTTCGGCGTCGGGCAGTAAAAAGTTTTCCAACCAATGCGCGTACGCCGACGTGATTAGCGCGTCCGCCTCTGTTTGTGGTTGATTGAAAAGCCCGGCGTCTGGTTCCGCATCCCGCCTGTACGGATAAGGGAATGCCGGCTGCCCGCTCTCGCCGCTGGTTAATTGTTCACGCCGCTGGCGGATGCGGTTAATCAACAGAAATGTGAAAACGCCCAGCAGGATTAACAGGCTGGTACCAAGAATCAGTTGCAGATTGAGCAGGAGCTCAGCTTTCACCCAGGTTCACCTGAAGAGGAATTACCGCTGTCTCCAGCCGGCTTGTCTTTCCGCGGAGGGCGCGCGTCCCTGTGCTGGCTGTTGGAGCGGTAATCGCGCCCGGTTTGTGCGCGGCTGCCCGTTTTGCGGTAGTCGGGTTTGCCGCCCCGCCCGGGTTTATTAGCCCCCTGCGCGGCTCCACCCGCGCTTTCGCGCGGCGGACGGGTGTCGGAACTGCCTTCGCGCGGCTTCCAGTCTTTACGTTCCCC
>JAAZPN010000329.1 GCA_012797215.1 Chloroflexota bacterium
CCAGCAAATTATCATCCAGGTCCATCACCACGGGAACGCCTCGCGCGCGCGCTTCGCTTAGCACGCCTTGGTAGGCTTTGAAGTGGCGCGAAAAATCGCGCTGGAAGCAAACCAGGTCCGCTTCGGCGATGCGCTCTGGCTTTATCTCGCCGTTCACCACGCCCGCAACAATCTCAATACCAGCCGCTTTTAGAGGAGACAGAAAACGGTACAACTCCAGCGCGGATTCATAGGGGCTGTAGGTGAAGAAGGCGACTCGTGTCACTGCCATGCTGGCTCCTGACTGTGAATTATTCCAACTATGCTTATTATAGCTGGCCTGGCGCGCCCGGCGGCGCCTCAGCGGATTTGCGGAGGGGTTTTCAGGGCTTTATTGACCGCGATGCTTCGGCAGACAAAGTCAGTGAATTCCCGGCCTGTCAAGGCGACCATCGTTTCTTCCAGGTCAGCGTCCCAGGCAATTTCGCGCTTGGGCAGCCCCCGCAGGATGTGGTAGAACCGGCCGCCAAACTGTTCCTCGCTGAATTCGCGGCTCACATAAGCATAGCCTGCTTCAGCCAGGCGCGCCCGCAAACCCGAGTCCTTCATCAAGCGCTCAATTTGGTCCGCCAGAGCGCGCGGGTCACCCGGCGCGTAGAACAAGCCTGTTTCGCCGTCGTGAATCATTTCAAGGTTCCCGCCGGCAGCTGTGGCAATCACCGGTTTTTTCAACAGCATCGCCTCCAGGCAAACCCTTCCAAGCCCTTCCATGCGCGAACAAACCAACACCGCGTCAGCTTGGTTCGTTAGCGCGGAAATGCGCTGTTGGAATGGCAGCAGTCGGACGCAGGCGCGCAATTCAAGGGAGTCAATTATTCCCTCAAGGCGGGCTTTATACTCCGGATGGGCGTTTCCCGGCATCAGCAGTTCCAGCGGTCCAAGCCCACGGTCCAGCAGGAGTTTGAGCGCGCGCAGCGCGTCTTCCTGACCCTTGGCCTCCGAGATTGTGCCGCTCAATAAGAGCTTAAAAGCCTGCGGGTTCTCAAAACCAGGCGCGTCGGGGTCGGGGATCAGGTCTTGCGCTGCAGGCGGTGGAATATAGCGGTAGACTGTCTCCACTTTTGGCGCAGTTAGCCCCGGGAATAGCGCTTGCTGAATGGCCTTGGAACGGGTGATGACGCGTTATGAGCTCCGCGTGATGAAGTCCAGGCTTTTTTGCATGCCGAGCTGAAACAAGAGCCCATGGTCGAGCGAACCAAACTCATTCACCAGCCAGACGTGCGGCCTATCCAGCAGGAAAGCGCACACAGCGCCCCAGGGCAATACCAGGGTGTTTGTGATGACCACATCCGGGGCGAAATCCTTAAGTACAGCCAGGTTTTCCCGCAGCCAGCGGGCAGTAAACGCCAGGTTGGCAGGGTTCTGGTCCAATTCCGCCTGGGTAAGCGCGCACCACCAGCTGATGGGAGCGATGAGGGTCTGCGCGCCGGCTTTTATAAGCTCCGTCTCCAGCAAACCCGCTGTTGGCAGCAGCACCGTACAGCGCGTGTCATAGTCCTGACCAAGCTCGCGTACGAGCTCCAGCAGGCTGCGTTCCGCGCCGCCCATGTCGCTGCTGTGCGTCAAAATCAGTGCATTCAGGGGTTGCGGCGTTGAACTTTGGGCAGCGAGAGGCTGGAGAGCTTCCGCGGAAGGCGCGCTTTCAGGCGTGAGAGCCATCTCCCTGAAGACCTCATCGGACAAGCGTCCAAAGTAATCGCGGTCGTAAACGCCTGCCAATGTCACCCTTTCACCCAGCTTTTCATCCCATCCTGGCGGAGTGATGACACCAAAGGCTCCGGTAGGGTAAAAGGTCGTCTCCGCGAAGTACACGCGTCCCTTGCAAAGCATAAAGTCCACCCGCACAAACGGGAAACCCTTGCCAAGCTTCTCCGCCAGCTCCATCATCAGGTCGGTCTGAGGGGGTCTTTCAACGCCAGTGGCATTTGGAAGGACGTTGATTGAATAGTGCAATCGTTCCCATTGCGGGGTCATGTGCACCGTCGTTTGAGCGCCTTCGAACCGGCCATAGATATATTGCACTTCACAGACCTTGCCGTCGCTCACGTGAATTTTGCAGTCCGGGGGAATTTTGCCATGCTCGTCGAGCAGCAGTTCCTCCACCACCAGCCTGGGTTTAATGCCGTAGTAGCACCACTCCCAGAAGCGGCTGAAGAAGTCATATCCCAGCCAAGCGTTAGCCTCCCTGGCCGCCTTCTCCCAGTCAAAGCTGGCTTTATCCCGGCAGATAATCGTGAATCCCGAGCCGTGGTTGGCTTTTATCACAAACTGGTTAGGGAGCTGTTCGCGGGGGATATCCTCAAATCGGTCGTAGATGCCAATCAACGGGACGATGTATTCCCCGCCGATAATCCCACCGACCAGCTTCTTTGCCGCGGCTTTATCCGCGAAGACGTGCATGATGGGGCTGCGGAAGACGAGCTTGTAAACCTGCAGTTTTTCCATGAACCGCGTCGGGTTCCGGAAATCAATTGGGCAGCCGAACACGCGGATGTAATGTTCCTGGATGGCGCGCATATCCGCTTTCAGTTCCGCCTCGCGCGCCGCGCCATAAGGAGAGCGTCCTTCCGCGCGCCCATGCGCCAGGTAATGCAGCAAGGGATTGATACCCGCGGCGCGCACATCCGGGTTGCTTTCCAGGTAGCCGCTGCTGTCAAATTTTGGGCCGGGGCTGCGCCCTTCCAAACCGCCATAGAGCAGGTAATGCCGCGGAAGGTCTATTCCCTGCGCAACAACATCCGGATTATTCTGCGCGTACCAGAAGGCGTCAAAGTAGCCGGAATCCCGCAAAAGCCTCAGGTCGGCCTCCAAAACAGCCGGGAAGATGCGAGCCGCAATACGTCGCGCTTTTTGCCGCAGAGATTGAAAAGATGCCATGAACTGCCCTCAAAATTGAAGTGCGTTTCTTAAATAAACGCGCTGGGTTTCCGCGCGTAATCCGGTTTATTATTAAGTGGCTTCCATCGCCAGTTTCAGCCCCACCTGCCAGGGGGGCAAACGCAAACCAAAAACGCGTTCCAACTTAGCGCAGTCCAGGACGGACACCAACGGACGCGCCGCCGGAGTTGGGAATTCATCGCTGCTGGCGGGCAAAAGCTCGCGCACGATTTGTTCTTCAGGCCGCGGGTCAAGTTTCAGGATCTCCTGCGCCCAGGCATAGCGGCTGCAAGCGCCTTCCCCCGCGCAGTGATACACGCCGGCGCGCTCTGCCAACCAGCCAAAGGGGTCCGTGCCCACGCCTGCCAGCAGCAGCGCGCTAAGTTCCGCCAGCATGCGCGCTGATGTTGGACCGCTGATCTGGTCGTCTACGACCCGCAGAACTTCCTGCTGGCGCGCCCACTGCAGCACCTTGGTTACAAAGCCGCCCTGGCGCATGGAATAAACCCAGCTGGTGCGCAGAATAATGTGCGCCCCGCCCACGGATATGACCGCTCGGTCGCCTGCCAGTTTGCTGTGCC
>JAAZPN010000330.1 GCA_012797215.1 Chloroflexota bacterium
ATCCCGGCACCGTGGAAGTTGTGGACGGAAACCTGGTTATCGATGGCAAAACCATCAAAGTTTACGCGGAAAAAGACCCGGGCAACCTGCCCTGGAAAGATCTCGGCGTGGATATCGTGATTGAGTCCACCGGTATCTTCACCACTGCCCGCTCAGAAAATGGCAAAGTCGGCGCGGACGCCCACATCCTGCGCGGCGGCGCGAAAAAAGTCATTATTTCCGCCCCCGCCAAAGGCGAAGATTTGACCATCGTTCTGGGCGTGAATGAATCAAAGTACGATCCGGCGGTGCATCACATCATCAGCAATGCCTCCTGCACCACCAACTGCCTGGCTCCTGCTGCCAAGATTGTGCATGACAATTTCAAGATCGTGAACGCGGTCATGACCACCATCCATTCTTATACCAACGATCAGGTCATCCTGGACCAGGGTCATAAGAAGGAAATGCGCCGCTCCCGCGCAGCCGGCCTGAACATCATCCCGACCACCACTGGCGCCGCCAAGGCTGTCGCGCTGGTGATCCCCGAGCTGAAGGGCAAGTTTGATGGCTATTCTCTGCGCGTCCCGACCCCCACAGTCTCCATCGTGGACTTTGTAGCCACCATCGAAAAGCCCACCACCAAGGAAGAACTGAATGCCGCCTTCGTTGAAGCCGCCAACGGCGCGCTGAAGGGCATCCTGGGCGTCACCACTGGTGAGTACAGCCAGCCTCTGGTTTCTTCCGATTTCAAGGGCGATCCCCGCTCTTCTATCGTCGATCTGCCCAATAACATGGTCATGGGCGGCAATCTCATCAAAGTCGTCACCTGGTACGACAATGAATGGGGTTATTCCTGCCGCACCGCCGACCTGGCGAAGATGGTTGCCAAGTCGCTGTAATTAGGCGCCTGAGCACTGAACATGAGAGTGCGCGATGCTGTTCTTTCCAGACAGTAGAGCGCACTTTTTTTAAACAAGGAGGTTTTGATGTTCAATAAGAAATTGGTAACGGACTTGGATGTAAAGGGCAAGAAGGTCCTCGTTCGCGTGGACTTCAATGTCCCGATTAAGGAAGGCAAAGTGAAAGATGCCACCCGCATCACCGCTGCCCTGCCAACAATTCAATACTTGCTTGATAACGGCGCGGCTGTTATCTTATGCTCCCATCTCGGCCGTCCAAAGGACGCGCCGGACCCAGCCTATACGATGAAACCTGTGGCGGATTACCTTGCTACCCTCATTAGCGCGCCGGTTAAGTTTGCTGAGGACTGCATTGGTCCCGTTGCCGAAGCCGCCTCCGCAGAGCTAAAGGCTGGCGAGGTGCTGGTGCTCGAGAATACTCGCTTCCACGGCGAGGAAGGCAAGAACGACCCCGGCATGGCCAAAGCGCTGGCAGCCCTGGCTGACCTGTATGTGAACGACGCTTTTGGCTCCGCGCACCGCGCGCACGCCTCCACGGCCGGCGTGGCGGAATACCTGCCCTCTGCGGCTGGCTTTCTGATGGAGAAGGAAATTAAGTACCTTGGCAATGCCATCGCCAACCCCACGCGCCCCTTTGTGGCAATTTTGGGCGGCGCGAAAATCAGCGACAAGATTGGCGTGATCGAAAACCTGCTGAAGCAAGCTGACAAGATCCTCATCGGCGGCGGCATGGCAAACACCTTCCTGGCAGCGCAGGGCTATCAGCTGGCAGATTCCCTGGTGGAAGCTGAAGTGCTGGATAAAGCCCGCGACCTGCTGGCAAAGTCGGAAGGCAAGCTGCTGCTGCCCTGCGACATGGTCCTCGCGGACGCCTTTGACGCGGAAGCCAAAAAAGAGACGCTGCCTCTGGGCGATGTGCCGGCTGGCTGGCGGGTGCTGGATATTGGCCCGGAAACCGTGAAAGCCTTTGGCGCGGAAATCGCCAAAGCCGGCACCGTGGTCTGGAACGGCCCGATGGGCGTGTTTGAATTCCCGCGCTTTGCTGAAGGCACCTTTGCCGTGGCCAAAGCAGTCGCGGAAAGCAGCGCGGTCAGCATCATCGGCGGCGGGGATTCGGTGGCTGCCATCAACCAATCCGGCTTGAGCGAGAAGATTACGCACATTTCCACGGGCGGCGGCGCTTCGTTGGAAATGCTGGAAGGGCTGGAGCTCCCCGGCGTGGCGTTAATTTCGGATAAGTAAAGCTTCTTATGTGATATTAAAGGCCGCCCCGCGAGTGTGGAGCGGCCTTTTTTGTTCTGCAATGCTGGGAGTGTGCAAGCCCCAGGGAGCTGCAGCGACCACGGCATAGGATTAGTCTTTGCGAGGCTCCCTCCCAGCGACCGTGGCAATACCCATTGGGCATGATGTCTGCCTTTTGATATTTGGTTTGCGCGTAATCTACCAAGAAGATCCTTCGCTGCGCTCAGGATGACAAACATCGCGAGAAGGGGAGACTGCTTGGCAAGCTCGCTATGACCTGTTCTTGCAAGGTCTCCTGACCATGCAAGGGTTTTGACCGAAAGGTCTCCGGTTCAGGCGCTAACAAGTGGAGACCTCCGGTCAGGCTGCTCGCTGGGCGTGGAGACCTGCGAGAGCAAACTCTCAGGCAGACTGCCGCGCTTCGCTCGCAGTGACATGCGTTTGTCATCCTAAACGCAGTGAAGGATCCTGTTCTTGTAAGGTCTCCTGACCATGCAAGGGTTTTGACAGAAAGGTCTCCGGTTCAGGAGGTAAGAAGAGGAGACCTCGGGTCAGGCTGTTCGCTGGGCGTGGAGACCTACGAGAGCAAAATCTCAGGCAGACTGCCGCGCTTCGCTCGCAGTGACATGCGTTTGTCATCCTGAACGCAGTGAAGGATCCTGTTCTTGCAAGGTCTCCTGACCATGCAAGGGTTTTGACCGAAAGGTCTCCGGTTCAGGAGGTAAGAAGAGGAGACCTCCGGTCAGGCTGCTCGCTGGGCGTGGAGACCGGCGAGAGCAAAATCTCAGGCAGACTGCCGCGCTTCGCTCGCAGTGACGAAAAGCCACAAAAAACAATAAGAGGCAGACTGCCGCGCTTCGCCCGCGATGACGAAAAGCTACCAAACAATTCGGCAAGCAGATCGCCGCGCTGCGCTCGCGATGACGAAAAGCCACAAAAAAACATCGAGAGGCAGATCGCCGCGCTGCGCTCGCGATGACGCGCGGGTCTGGTGGGCACACCAGCGCTTTGAGGTGACTATTGTTTGTAAATTTCGCTGCCGGGGGCCGGGGATTTGACCACGATCAGTTCCAGAATTTCCTCACCCCGGTTTTGGGCAATCATCTTGATTTTAAACGGAACATTGACCACGCTGCCGCTGGGGTAAACCCTGAACTCGCCGTCGGAAAGGGAAAGATGCATCGTTCCGCTCACAACGGTCATGTAGATATTGGCATTGGTGTAGTGCGTCGGCAGCGCTTCGTCCTTTAGCAAGACCATGTGCATATACGTAATATATTCGTCCGTGAGCACCGCTTCGATGACATGCTCACTTCGGGTGCTCATCGCGAAGACTTTTTCGACCATTGGGTACTCCTTGTTTCACGTTATGATGAGCATTCTACAATAATTCACCCGATATTGAAAATCTTTGACTATCCTTGCGCGCATTGCGCAGCGCAAGCCTGCCCGGAAAAAACCTGCTGGCGCGAAGCAATCCAGAAATTTGACCTGCCTCGTAAGGAACGCGCATTTTGGACGCTTGGAGTAACCAGACGTATGACGCAAAGAATCCACCGCGCCGCGCGATGTTATAATGCCCAAACTTGACTGGAAAGATGCGTGAAAGATGACTTTTGAAATCAACAGCGCTGGCTTGTACCTGGCAATATCGCTGCTTTGGGCTGCCATGCGTATCATCAGAGGATTGGCGACCAGGAAATTTGACCTGAAGCGCGAACTTGTGGTCACGCTTTTGTTTGTGTTTCTATGCCTGCTCTCCTATCGGCTGTTCGAACCCTTCCGTTTCAACCTGGAGAGGAACCTCAAAGCCAACTTTGTGCCAATAGTAAACAGCCTGCTCATGATTCAGAGGGCGGAAGCTACCCGCTACCAGCCGCTCATTCGCATTGTTCAGTTTCTGCTAATTGGCAACCTGGTGGTGTTCATGCCGATTGGCATGCTGGCGGCTGTTCTCTTCAAGGATTTACGCTCCGGTTGGAAGATGCTGCTGATTGGAGCTGGGTTTTCATTGGTCATAGAAATATTGCAGGTGCTCTTGGCAGTCCGGGTATTTGATGTGGATGACATCCTGCTGAACGCGTTGGGAACCTGGCTTGGATACGGTATTTTCAGGCTGCTCTACGCGCTGCCACCTCTCCGAAGATTTTTTGACGCGATCGCCTCAGGGCAAAGGCAAGGCGCGCTGGCTTTTTTTGCGTTCGCCTGCCTCAGCTTCGGCATGGTATTTTTGGGGTTTGTTTATTCAGGCTGGCATAATGCCCGCAGCATCGGAGACTATGTGTTGGGTGAGCCAGAAGGACGCACCTTGCTGCAGTGGTTCAGGTGGCTGTTCTCGCGCGGGTACGACTAAACACATACGCTTTCGAGGCGCATCTTCGGGCGTCACGCAAACAGCCGTCAATCCAACCAGAGGAACAAGGTTGATCAAATTGCCAGGGCGCACTTCATTATTGCGGTTCGAATATCTATTCGCGCCCAAAAGCCGCTAATGAGCGCTTTATTTCTTGCTAAGCAGCTTGTGAATCTTATCCGCCGCGACCTTGCCGGTGATCAGCGAAACTGGCAGCCCTGAGGGGCTGTACGTCCACTGCCCGGCCTGGGAGATATCCGGAACGATGGTGTTTACCGCGTTCGCGATGCGCGCGAGCCGGTATTCAGCCGGCACGGGGTTGTTGCGGAATGACCAGCCGGTTATCGCTCCCTCTGTCGCGCCGGTGATTTCCTGAAGCGTTAGCGGCGTGGCGCTGAACGCGCTGGTAAGAGCAGCGGACAGGCCGGGATAGAGCGTTCGATCGAGAGTTTCCACGATGACCCGCGCCGCGAACTGCTTGAATTCGTCATACCAGCCCTGGTCGGCAATTCTTTTGGTCAGGTTGAAGTCAAACAAAATGCTGATAATCAGACCGGTTTTGCCAGGTGGAGCCAGATCCGGGTCGCGCAGGGCGGGAATGGAGATTTCATAGGTAGTCAGCGAGAGATATTTTTGGAGCCAATCCTCAATTTCGCTGCGGGTACCGCTGAGTGGAAGCGCGCCAGCCTTCGACTGACCGACGCGGCTGGGAGTGTAAAAAACGTGCCCTGTCGCGATGCTTTTGAAGAAGCTCGGATCCAGGTCGGTGGTGAGGAAGAGCGAGAGGATAGAATCGTTGCCGGTCTTATCCGCGAGGAAGTCTTTCCTCTCGTCAATCGCGGCGGATAACCCGGGTTGTTTTTGGCTGTCCAGAGTGATGCTGTTATAAAGCCGTTTTTGGTCCGCGGTCCAGAGCAAATGGCGGTACGCAATCTTTTCGCCCTCGGCTGTCGTAACGGTCTTCTCAATCGGGTCAACCTGCTGAACTGGCGTGTTGGTGCGTATTACGCCGCCGTACTCTTTGATTAACGCGGTCATCTTTTCAATAAAGACGCCGGTGCCGCCCTTGGGGTAGTGGTATTCCTGGAATATTCTGAAATAACTGAGGGCAAAATAGGCAGGAGTTTCGGCGAAGAAATGCTGCGTGATAATATCCAGCAGCGCTTGGTTGGAGGTGAATTGGCGCAGGTAAGGGATAACTGGTTTGGCTTTTGATTGAACTTTGCCAACATTGAGGGCGTACTTGATTAACCAAGGGAAGACCTTGGTGGCAAAGTATTTTCCGTCCGTTTTAGGGTCCAAAAAAAGCGGGTTGTTGATGCCGTATTGGATATCCATAGCGCGGCTAATCAGGTGGAGGTCCTTGGTGATTACCTCGATTTCGTCCGCGGACTCGGGATAAAGCTTCTTGAGGACGGCTGCGTAATCATCAATGCTGGCTTCGGTCTCAATATTGAAAATCTGGTCTTCAATCCCCATTGAGACATGATTCTTGACAAAATCAATTTCCACGCCCAGATGGCGCAGCATTGTGAAGAAAACACCCGCGTCTTCCAGAGCGCGAATGCCGCCATCAAATGTGAAACCGTCCCGCGTGAAAGAGTTGATAAGACCGCCGCAGTAGGCTTCTTTTTCGCACAGCAAGACGCTGTGCCCGTATTTCGCCAAATATGCCGCCGCGGTGAGGCCGGCTGCCCCGGCTCCAACTACAATGCTGTCAAATATCATATTCAGCTCCTAGAAAATTCCGTGCGATATTTTCGCTGTAGTCCCAAATTTCACGCTGCAGACGCTGGTTAAGCACATAGCTGGCGGGGTTTTCTTCGATGGTCCGGTTGAAATACTTGCCTGTCACTCCGGCCAATTCGGGAGCCGCGGCAAGATAGCGCACAGCTTCGCCTGATACCGCAGGGTCTCTTAAGAACAAACCAAGCACATAGCGGTTATAAAAGCGATACAGAAAGTTGTTGTTCATGCCGATGTTCGTGCGAACAGCGCCGGGATGCATGATAAACACGCTCACGCCGCTGCTCCTCAGGCGCTCTGCCAGCTCCAGACCGGTTAGCAATTGGGCAATTTTGGCAGCTCCGTACGCTTGCAGGGGAATATATAAGCGCCTGGACCAATCCAGGTCGTTCATTTTGAGGCCGCCAAAACGATGCGCTTCGGAATTGACTTCAATGATGCGGGCTGGGGCGGCAGCTTTCAGGTTGGGGAGGAGCGCTGTGGTTAGAACAAAGGCCGCCAGATGAATAACGCCAAAAATTTCCTCATTCCCATCGGGCGTCAGCCGACGGCGTTTATTGAATACTCCGGCATTGTTCACTAAGATGTCAATTTTGGGATATTTTTCCGAGATTTGCTTGGCAGCCCGGCCGACCTCCGCGAGGATGCGCATGTCAGCAATAAAGATATCGGCTTCCGCCTTGAACTCGCTGCGCAGCTCATCCTGCACTTTGCGGGCTTTTTCCGGGTTGCGGCAGAGCAGGACAAGGCGCGCGCCAGCTTTCGCGAGCTGCCTGGCGCTCTGGTAACCAACGCCAGAGGTGGCCCCGGTGATGACGCAAGTTTTTCCATCAAGACGCGCGTCAGTTTTATTCTGTTTCTTCAGGCTGTTTTGGATGTATTGCAGTTCGTCGGGAAGTAGTTTCATAATCAGATTTAACCGAAATGTTTGCGCATAAATCGCGGGTAAGCGCGTTTCATTGCTGGGACGTTCGCGAAAATGTCGCCCCACAGGTCATAGTAGTCGCGCTGGTGAATAATGAGGCCGGCAGCGTTCAGGCTGAGCTTGCTGCATCCGTAAATAGGAGTGCTGGGCGTCTTGCGGAAAATCATGGTCATTGTCCACTGCATGAAGATGACATTCTCGCCGCTGGCGATGGATGTGATGTCCATCTTAAGTTCCTGGCAGCGCTTGGTCAGGCGATTGCACATGGCCATAAAATCGGTTTTGCCGACCACCTTTTGGATGGGGTCCTGGAAAACGATTTCTTCAGCGTAGTAGGGAAAAATATGCGCCCAATCAGGTTTGCCGTTGGTGTTATAGGTTTGCGACCAGAGCTTTAATACCAGCTCCTCGGTCAGGGGTGGGAGCGTGGTCTGGAAATTTGGTTCGTCAACAGATATCATGCCGGGTCTCTCATTGAACAGAAATTTATTAGTAAA
Source organism: Chloroflexota bacterium (assembly GCA_012797215.1). Next base: position 7,666 of record JAAZPN010000330.1, read on the forward strand.
GATGCGTAATCATAGCAGGATTGCGTGGACATTCCAGCCTGAACGCGTCCAGTTGCCATCCTGAACGCACTTGCCCGCGCCTGGTCATCCTGAACGCACTTGCCCGCGCCTGGTCATCCTGAACGCAGTGAAGGATCTGATGTTTCTCCGCAAGATTCTTCGCTTTGCTCAGAATGATAAATCCGCTGTCATCCTGAACTCTGTTCTTGCATGGTCTCCAGACCATGCAAGGGTTTTGACCGAAAGGTCTCTGGTTTATGAGGGCATCAAGAGGAGACCTCCGGTCAGGCTGCTCGCTCGGTCTGGAGACCGGTAGAGCAATATTCACAGGCAGACTGCCGCGCTTCGCTCGCAGTGACGC
>JAAZPN010000331.1 GCA_012797215.1 Chloroflexota bacterium
TGGGTTTGTTCCATCCCGGCGTAATCCACCAGCCGGAGCGCCTCCCACTCTTCGAGCAGCAGGTTGACATCGCTCTTCCCGGAGGCAAAACTCCCCCTTGAAGGCAAAAAGCTCCTGGCGGGAGGATTTGATCGGATCGTTTTCTGACTTGGGTTGCGCGGCATATTGTCCTTATTATTGGCTAATGCTAATAATACTCCTGTTTTTCCAGATTGCAAAGGGTGGATTTCTTGCTTGTAGAAACGACCGGGAGACAGTGAGCATGCTGATTTGTTACAATCTGTTAAGAACCTTCACTGCTAATTTTCGCGAGGTGGATAATGACTCTGCAAATCAAACGCATTTACGATCCATACGAAGAATCGGATGGTATAAGATATTTGGTGGACCGCCTCTGGCCAAGAGGGATCAGTAAAGAACGAGCCCATCTGGCTGGATGGCTAAAAGATCTTGCTCCCAGCACTGCCCTGCGGAAGGAGTTCGGGCATATGGCTGAAAAGTTTGCCGAATTCACAGCGCAGTACCAGGAAGAACTGGATGCCAGCCCCGAGGCGCAGGCAGCAGCCCGCGAGGTGATCCAACAAAGCCGGCATCAGACCGTGACCTTGCTTTACGGCGCGAAGGATACGCACGATAACCAGGCGGTCGTCCTGCGGGATTACCTGGAAGAAAAATCCCGTGTGGACCAGGCCTGAAAATCCTCCGGATTTCCAGAAACCATTCCACGTAACCGCAGATTTACCCTCTAAAAGAGTAAGATTAATCCATCGGTATAAACAGGAAATGATATGGCAAGAATGATCTCCCCCACCGACATGATGAGCTCCGTGACTGACAGCATGAAAGAACGCACTGGCAAGACGCTGGAGGAATGGGTTGCGGCAGTCCAAGCCACCAAGATCGACCCCTTGGACCAGAAAGCAGTCCGCAATTGGCTTAAAAGCCAAGGTGTGCTGCAAAACAGCCAATGGGCAATCGCGGATGCGGCCGCGCGGGCAGCAGGCTGGGAGCGTCCGAGCGTGGAAGGATACATTGATTCACAATTCCAGGGTGAGAAAGCTGCCTTGCGCCCAATCTTTGATGCTCTGCGTGAGATCGTCGAGGGGTTGGGCGAGGATGTTACTGCTGAAGGGCGGGGAGGTTACACGCCTTTTGTGCGCAAGCGCCAGTTTGTGGCAATCCAGGCTTCAACCAAAACCCGCGTTGACCTTGGCTTAAGGTTCAGGCAGGCACCAGACTCTGTGTTGCTTAGCACCGCCAGCCTGCCCGGGCAATCCACCCATAAACTCGGATTGAGTTCTGTAGATGACATTACCGATGAAGTCGCCGATTTGATCCGAGTTGCTTACGAGCAGAATGGATATTGAGATTTCGTAGGGATGGGCCTTGTGTCCATCCGCTGCATTGAAAACAAGGATTCATTGCGGGAGGAACGGTCTCGTACGGATGGGCCTCTGGTCCATCCGCTGACCAAAAAATGGATTTCGGCGGGAGCAACTTTCGTAGGGATAGGTCTTGCACCCATCCGCCCCATTGATAAATAGGGATTTAGGCGGAAGCAACTTTTGTAGGAATGGGCCTTATGTCCATCCGCTGCATTGAAAACAAGGATTCATTGCGGGAAGAACGGTCTCGTACGGATGGGCCTCTGGTTCATCCGCTGGCCAAAAAATGGATTTCGGCGGGAGCAAGCCCCCGCCGTACGAGAGAGAAAATTGTAGGGATAGGCCTCTGGTCCATCCGAAATAATAAAAAATGGACAATCCAAACTCGTCCTATAATTATGAGTAGAGTGAGAAAATAAAAATGACAACTGAAAACAAAACCAACGAATTAGTCCTCGCAGGCGGGTGCTTCTGGGGGATGGAAGAGCTTTTCCGCCGTCTGCCCGGCGTCCTCGACACCGAATGCGGCTACACCGGCGGGGAGAATGACCACCCCACCTACGCGCGCCACCCCGGGCATGCTGAAGCCATCAAGCTCGTCTTCGATCCAGGCAAAACGGATCTTCCGCATCTGCTGGATTTCTTCTTCCGCATGCACGACCCCACAACACTCAACCGCCAGGGCAACGATCTCGGCACCTCCTATCGTTCCGCCATCTTTTTCGCGGACGAAACGCAAAAACAGGCGGCTGAAGCCATGATCCAAAAAGTCAATCAGAGCGGCGTCTGGAAGCGCCCGGTGGTAACCACGCTCGAGCCGCTTGGAACCTTCTGGGTGGCGGAAGATTACCACCAGGACTACCTGCAGAAGCTGCCAAACGGCTACACCTGCCACTTTATTCGCCCCATTCCGAGCTTTCTGGATAAGGCCGGCTGAAGAGAGGCGAGTATGCAGTCCGAACCATCCACGACGCCTGAACGCAAGATGCGCACCTACCTGAAAATGCTTAAGGTTTATGGCTTAGCCGCCTTGGGCATTCTGGTACTCTTCTCTGCGTTTGGTTTTTTCACTGGTGGCGTGCCCGGACTGATAAACGGTCTGAATTTGGCCTTGATTGTCTGCGCGATTGGCCTGCCTTTTTTGGGTATGCTGATCAGCCTGACCTACTGGAGTGAGTTCGCCGGCAGGTGGGGTGAGGAACAGTACAAAGAACAATTGGAAGGCAAGACTGACGATAAGAAGAATCAGGACTGGTAATTTGGGTAGAATAAAAGCAAAACCGGGAGGATGGCAATGAAAACGAGACTGTTTCTGCTAATGGTTGTTATCGCACTGGGGCTAAGCGCTTGCTTGCCCGCGGTCGAAGTCCCTCCGACGCCAATGCCGCCGGCCGGGATCACCCCCGAACCCACATCCGTCCCTCCAACCGAGCCTCCCACTCAGGTGCCGCAACCGACCCAAGAGCCTACCTTGGAAACGACAGACGAGGTGGAAATCCCAACCCCAAATCTCTACGCTTATGTTAAAGATTTTCAGATTTACATCCTAAATCCCGCAGATCTCTCAGTGGTAAAGATGGGTGATTCCAACCATCCTTTTGGTTATGGTGCTGATTGCTGGCAAAGTTCTCCCCGTCTCTCACTGGACGGGCATTACCTCGCATTCGAAGCGACCTGCGCGAACGCATTTATCGTCTACGATCTGCTCCAGAACAACAAAATTGCTGAGATCATCAAAGGATCCGACCCACAAATCCTCGGAGATACACTCCTCGGCTGGGCGGAAAACGGGCGGCTCTACTACACCCGCATGGTTGGCGGCTGCAGCTTTGAACCTGAACTGAAGGGCCCCGAAAGAATGGAAGTTTACTCCTACGACCCAGTCGCCGGCGGCACGCGCTACGAATTTGACCTGCCCAAGGTCAATGACGCGCCGCACGCCTACAGCATTGGCATCACCATTGATCCCCAGGCGGAGCACGTGATTGCCTGGAACGCAGCCTGTTCGGTTGGGCTTGGCACCCGCTTCCTGTTCACCACCGCCACTGGCGATTATGAGCTTGAACCCGCCAGCTGGCCGGCAAGTTTCGGGGATATCGGCGGAAGTTATTCTGCCTTCCCCGAGGAACAGTATGTCTACGGGGCGGACGGCGGCAAACTCTTTGTCCTCAAAGACCCCGAACTCGAGTGGGATCCCAACGCCAGGTTGATGTTCCTTGCTGCCGGGGCCAGCGAACCGCAGCAGATCGACTCGGGCAGTTTCAGCGAATTGGTCACCCAGGCGCCTTTGGTGAAGTAAGAGCATTATTAATATTTCATCATAAGTCCTCCAAGCCAGCAAAGCGACTGGATATTTTGGTATACTCGACTTACCGGAAACCATTTCTCCGGGATGTTGCGAGCCCTCATGAAGGGGGCTCCCCCGCTTGATTTCCCTGCCAAATCGAACATCGGGACACCCAGGGCAGGATATGCCTGACAAGGCTATGAAAGATTTTGAGGTTTACTTTGGCTGAAAATTATCAATTAACTCAAAAAGCCAAGAAGATACTGGGCAATGCCCGCCGGATTGCCATGCACCAATACTCGGAAATAATTGGCACGCATCACCTGCTCGGCGGCATCATCAACGAGGAAGGCTGCGTGGCTTACCGCGTTCTGCGCGATCTCGGGATTGATGAAGACGTGATTTTTAACGTTATCGAGCAGGAAAAGTATCCGGAAAGGGAGTTCCAACAACGGCTTGGTGAGGATATTAAAAAGACACTCGAATACGCTGTCGAAGAGGCTGAGAA
>JAAZPN010000332.1 GCA_012797215.1 Chloroflexota bacterium
CAACCCCCTGATGTGCAATTCACCAAGGTGGACCCCGAGACTTTTGATTTCGTTAAAGATGAAGCTCTAATCCGCATGGCCCAGAGTGGTCCGGACAAGCACTGCCCATATTGCGGCACGCGCAACCTGGCGGAAGCGCTCAGGTGTGTGCAGTGCGGCAGCGATATCACCGTTGGCGCCAAGGTGCGCGAAAGCGGAACAGTTCTTGAAACGCAGGCAACTCCCCAGCCGAGCGCGCCGCGGAAACTTTCCCGAGGAGCACTGATTCTGCTCATCCTTGGGTTGGCTGTGTTGTGCGGATTGCTGTTTATGTTCATCAGCAATCTCACCCGCACAGACCAGGTCAGCGCGGTGGTCAGTGGCGGAAATTGGCAGCGCAGCCTGCAGATATTGGCGTACCAGCAAGTGAGCGAGCGGGATTGGGAAAGCTCTGTGCCAGCAGGCGCGCAAATCCAAAGCTGCAGCATGGAATACCGTTACAACTCGGACACGCCGCGCGCGAACGCTACAGAGGTTTGCGGCGAGCCTTACACGATAGACACCGGCACCGGAATCGGGCAGGTTGTGCAAGATTGCGTTTATCGGGTATATGAAAATTATTGCACCTATACCACTCTGGCGTGGATTCCGATTGATACGCTCGTCGTCACCGGCCAGGACTTGAATCCCTACTGGCCTTCCACGGCGCTGAGCGAGACCCAACGTTACGGCACGCAGGAAGAACGTTACACCATTTATTTCAGCGCGGATGGGGATACCTACACGTACACAACTACCAATGCTGACCTGTATAGCTTGGCCGAGCCAGGCAGCGCCTGGACCTTGGAAGTGAACCAATATGGGTCGGTTGCCTCCGCGGAACCCGCCAGGTAAGTTAACAAAAAAAGCCCGCTGGTTTTTCCAGCGGGCTTTTTTTATTCCATCTGCTACTGATTGCCTGAAATCAGCAGCCATTCCTTGCCGCTTTTAAAAGCGTAGGCGGGTTTCCAGGCCAGACCGAAGAGTTCCACCACGATATCTTTCTTGAGCGGGGCCACCGTTACCTCACGGATAGTTCCAGCGGACTGCGTGCCTTGGGCTTGAAAATCACGGATTTCCTGCTCCATTTTCGCGTCCAGATCTGCTAACTCGGCTTGGTATTTGCGAATCATTTCCTCAGATTCGGCGACATTGGCTTTGGCGGTCGCGGTCATGCGCCGTTTGCTCATCGAAGAACTCAGGTTGCTTCTGCGGCCGGTAAAGAGCTTGGCAACGTTTTCAAGACCTTTGATGGCTTCCTCGCCGCGCCGCTGCTTCAGGACGGTCTGGTCTTTCTCCAGTTCCAACTCTTCTCGCAGCTTTTTATCTTCGATGGTCTTCTTGAGCTTCGCGTACTTATCGCGGATTTTCTGGACGCCGTCCGAACTGCTGCCGGCGCTGGCGGATTTGCAGCGGGCTTCAAAAGCTTCCCTGGTTTCGCCTGGGTTTGACACCATTTTCAAAGTGTCATTGCTGAACAGTTTGAGGGTCTGCGAGCGGTAAACCCATTCGATGAAGTCCTTGGAAAGCGCGCTGAAATTCTGTTCGTCGTCCAGCGGATAAACCAAATCGCCAAAGGTGGCGTTGGGCAGGGGGCTGCGGTCCAACGCGGCAGTATCGATTGGTTCGCTCAGGTAATCTTCCCAGCGTACCAGGCCGCGGCCTTCCAGTTTGGGGATTTGCACGCTGATTTTGGTTTGCGTGTCCACGTTGTAGGTGCGGTTTGCGAAGTAGACTGTTGCCTGACCGAGCAAAACTGGCTGGTAGTGGTAAAGCGGATTGGAGGCGGACCCTCCCAGCTTGCTGCCGGCTTCCCGCAGAGCTTCGGATAGATTGCGATTAAAGGGGAGATAGTGCACTCCCACCTTGGAAGAGAGCTTTGGTTCCACCGTCAGACCGGGTTGGTCGGCCCTGGCTCCGCCCTTAACATCCGCGACGCTGACTGTGCCTGGGGCGCTAGCGCTGGCGCCGGCGGTTGACGCGGCGGCAAGCACGGCTTCCGCGCCTACCATGCGGTTCAGGTCATCGAGCTTGTTGCGGGTAATTGGTCCGGGCAGATAGTTCATAGCCCAACGCGTGGTAAACACTACCGGGGCCTTGGCATGCACATTATGCAGCACGAAGACGCGTTTACCCAGCGCGGAGATGGTTTTATCAAAGTACGAGCGGTCTAAACCGCCAGCCAGGCTGTCCAGACCGTCGAGCAGACGCTGTTTATCCTGGTCGGTTTGCAGCTTGCCAATAATCCAGGTGCCGGTGTTGGAGAGCGCTTTGTAATCCAGGTCAATGGGGTTTTGCGTCGCCAGCACCAGCCCCACGCCAAAGGCGCGCGCTTGTTTGAGCATGCGCAGAATTATGGGTTTGCTGGGCGGTGAGGCAATTGGCGGCAGATAGCCAACAATCTCGTCAAAGTATACTAATGCGCGCAGGTTGGTCGTTCCGGACTGCGTGCGCATCCAAGTTTCAATCGCGGAATAGAGCAGGGTGATAAAGAACATGCGTTCCTGGTCCGCCAGATGGGCCAGGTAGAAGATGCTGTGGCGGGGTCTGCCTTCTGGCGTGTAAAGGAAAGAGCCGATATCCAGGGGTTGACCCTGCAGCCAGCTTTCGAATGCCGGGGCGGCCAGGAAGTTGTTCAGCAGCATCGCCAAACCAAAGCGGTCGTTCTCCGGGTAGAACTTGGAGACCGGGAACACGCCGAGCTTCTCAAAAGGCGGATTCTGGGTCTGGAGGATCAGACTTTCCAGGTCCAGGTCTTTGCCAGCGCTCCAGGAATTCTCAAAGATATTCGAAAGCAGGATGTGTTCGCGGGAGCGAACTGGGTCGATGTTCTTGAAACCGACCAGCTCCAGCAGCGCGGTGACCGTGCTGGCGATGCTTTCACGCAGCATTTCCTTGTTTTCATCCCAGCTGATATCCGGGCATTTGAGCGAGGACAGGATGCTGACGGGAATGGCTGAATCCGAGCCGGGAGTGTAGATGGCGTAATCGACAGCTTTTGCCAGCCTTGCGATGCGGGCTTTGTCGATCCCCCAATCGGTCAGTCCCTTAGACCAGGAAGCCGAAGCATCTTCCGCGGCCTGTTGAACAGACTTGCCTTCCCTCGCGGCGGCGTCCGTGTCGATCCAGGGCGCAAAGTCGGCAGGCAGCAAATCCGGGAAGTGCAGCAGGTGGTTGGTAAGGTCGCCTTTGGGGTCGATCAGGATGGCAGGGATTCCCTGCAGGGCGGCTTCTTCCAGAAGGATGATGCCCATACCGGTCTTACCAGAGCCGGTCATACCAGTGATGACAGCGTGGGTGGTCAGGTCAGTGGGGTCGTAGTAAACGAGTTTGTCCGACAGCGCCTGCTTCGCGACAAGGTCATACTGGCGCCCAAAAAAGAATTCAGAATCATTTAATTCCATAGCGCACTCCCTTTGATGGTCTGATTATAAGGTAAGTATACTGCAAACCCGCAGGGGGTAGGATGGTTTTTTGGTGACGGGAAGATGTCTGGACCTCTAATTATTTGAACAATGCTTTATTGGTCTCTCCAGGCATAGCCCAAGCGGGGTAAAATATGGCTCTGGGAAGCGCGCGCTCGCGCGCCGGACTGCCAGAAAAAGGAGCTGGGATGTTCAGACCGATGCGGAGAAAGGCGCAGCAGCTTTCAGAGGCTGAAGCGCTTGATATTTTGGAAAAAGGCAGTTCGGGCGTGCTGGCGGCCGCGGGGGACGAGGATTATCCGTACGCCGTCCCGCTGAGTTACGCATATTGCGAGGGCAGGCTGTACTTTCACGTGGCGAGGTCGGGGCACAAGCTGGACGCTATCGCGCGTAATGACAAAGTCTCTTTCTGCGTCATCCAGAAAGACGAAGTTGTGCCGGCGGAATTCACGACCTATTACCGCAGCGTGGTGGTGTTCGGCCGGGCGCGAATTTTGACGGATGAGGCGGAGAAGCGCCGCGCGCTGAGGCTGCTGGTTCAGAAATATTCGCCGGGTTTCCTTGCGGAAGGGGAGTCGGAGATTACGCGCGCTTGGGAGCGCTTCCATGCGCTGGAGCTGCGGATTGAGAATATGACTGGGAAAGCCGCAAAAGAACTGATGCTGAAACAGTAAAACGATGCCTGGTCGCTGGTCATTGATGCAATGATTTGTTTCGCTGGGCGCAAGCGTGGGATGCCTGCCAATATGGTACCGGGTGGGGAAGCTGAGGACATTTGGTGAAGAATCAAACCGTCACTTCAAAGGAAATTCACCGAATCCTTTTTTATCGCGGAATAATCAAAGGAGAAAAGAATGGCAGTCTACAGTATTCCAATTGAACTTAACGAAATCATCACGGAGATCCGCGGTAAATATCAAAAGGTACTGGTAATTGGGTGCGGTGGATGTACGAACGAGTCGCTCGCATATATCCACAACCTGCCAATTACCAATGTCAACAGCGATGAATTAACACCTATCGCGACAAACGCCGAGTTGGAAAAGCTAGAATCCGGCTTAACAGCAGCAGGCTTCGATGTTCGAACGACAACTTTTCCTCGCGATTGGGATGCACTTTGCCTCCGACAAGAAGGCAAAACATTCCAATACAACCCGCACCTGGACTTTGAGCCACAGGTAATCCTTGCGTTATCCTGCCCAGCCGGAAAGTTCAGCATTGAAGAAGGTTTTGATCACAAAATTCCTGTCATAAAAATCACCAGGCAAATTGGACATCTCGCCTATTTTTCTTACGAAGATTCTGAGGGATTTCAATGGATTGATCCGGAAAAAACGAAGATATTTAATTACGAATGACGAGGATGCATCAGACAAAACCGCAAACCGACCCAAATAAGCTTTCCCTCCCGGTTTGCATTTTTTTTATTTCTGGTATAATAACGCAGTGACTAGTCCGGCGAGCGGTTTGCGCTGCTTGCCAGGAGACTTGCATAAATTCTTTTAGGAGCAGACGTCATGTCTCTAAACCAAGCTGAAAAAAGCGAAATTATCAAGAAGTACGAACGCCAACCTGGTGATACCGGTTCGCCCGAGGTTCAGATTGCCCTTCTGACCACCCGCATTAGCCAACTCACCAACCATCTGCGCATCAACCGCCACGATGAAAGCTCGCGCCGCGGGCTGCTCAAACTGGTTGGTCAGCGCCGCCGTTTGTTGGCCTATCTTCGCCAGAAGGATTACGATCGTTTCCTTGCCATCACTGAATCACTCAATATTCGGAAAAAGTAAGCTTCAACCGTATCTCCACGGCGATCCAACCGCGCAATATGGTCCGCATGCAGTACAGTCTGCTTGCGGACCTGAACTGACGCGGTTATTATTGTATTAAACCAAACTATGCCAGTCGGGTATTGAAAGGTAAGAATCAAACTTGATTGTTAGCTTTCAGTCCCTGTACTGGCGCAACCAGTCGAAAGGACGACATGAAACCACAAGCTATTTATTTTAAGACCACCCTGGGTGGCAGAGAGCTAACCTATGAAACCGGCAGGCTTGCCAGGCAGGCCGGCGGCTCCGTCACTCTGCGCCAGGGCGATTCCATCATCCTGGCCGCCGCCACCATG
>JAAZPN010000333.1 GCA_012797215.1 Chloroflexota bacterium
CATCCACCGCGGCTTGCAGGCGCTCCGCTGGCTCTACCATCCCCTCGATTCTGGCCGGCCCCTGGATAATTTTGCCGTTATCCAGCGCGCTAAGCAAAACGCGCGCCTCGCGGATAGCCTGCTGCAGTTCTCCTGGCGAAAAGCTGCGGTCCGTAAATTGCTGCCGGATGCGCTCTGCCAACGGAAGGGGCAGGCTGCTGTTTGCCAGGCTCGCGTCCAGCATCATCGCGCTCATCTGCTCGCGTTCAAGGCGCATTTGCGCCAATTGCGTCTCCAGGTCGCGCGTGGGGTCATTGGTTTCTTCGCGCTTCTCCAACATTGGGGCGCTGCCGGTTTGCTCTGTTTGCATAAGTAAATCTCCTTTCAAAATCGGCTTGATGCCGAGGGAATTCATCGCGCGCAGGAACATCCCCCCACGCGCGGGGTTGTAAACCAGGTCCACGGAAAAAATCCTGAGGATTTTCTCCACGCGTTTTCCGCGGCCGTTAAACAGCACATCCGCTGAGAAACCAACGCGAACCGCTGGCGCGTCGCGAATCTCCAACACCTGCCTGCCAATACGCGCAAGCAGTTCCGCGGAGGGTCCAAACGCGTGCAGTTCCGCGCGGATGCCCTGCGCCTGTTCATCCCAGGCGGCTTTTCGCAAAACACCCGCAATATCGCGTACGGAACGCGAGGTCCAGTCGTGGTCCACGAAACAGTTCACGCCTTCCCATAGCTGCAAAGACTCCCGCAGCACTTCCGGCGGGAACTCCCAACCGTTGGCGCTGCCAGCGGTAATCGCCAGGATTTCAAACTTGTCCGGGCTGATAGGCGCGGCTTCCAGCGCCAGTCTGTGGCGTTCTTCCCAATGCTTTGCGGCTGGTTCCGCCACATTTAGTTCTGTCAATTCAACCAAGTGTTTCCTTTCTTTATGTTCAAAATCCGTTATTGCCGTGCTGAAAATTCCAGACGGATGAGTCTGGCGTCAGACTCAAGGTGTTTCTACATGCTCTCCTCCTTCTCCAAGAAAACGATAAATCAGGCGCAGCAGTTCGGCCTTGTCAATTAAACCCTGGGCAAAAAGCTCCTGCGCCACAGCGGCGGCTTTGCTGCCAGCTTCTGCCAGCGCTCCGTTATCCCGCGCGGAAATATCGCCAGCCTGCACCTGAAACGTGGGTTCCGGATTCAGGCTGGCGTCCATGCGCGCTCGGCGGCGAACTGCCGCGCGCAGCACGTCCTCCAGAATCCAGCGCAAGGCGCGCTGGCGTTGTTCAAACCTTCGCAGCGTCGGTCCGCCGGAAGCTTCGGCTGTTGTGCGCGTGCTTGATTCCGGTTCAGCCAAAAAGTGCAGCGGCAGCCCTACGCCCGCCGCAATCATCTTCTTAATTGCCAGCCCGTCCGTCGAGGCATCCAGTGCTTCCAGGCGAGGCGCGATGACAGACCACTCTTCACTCTCGTCAGTCACCAACACGGAACCCGAGGCAGGAGGAGTGAGCGTCAATTGCGATTGGCGCGCGGCGCGCGCGCTCTCGCTGGCAAAACGAGCTTTCACCACGTACACGAAGGCGTTCCGGAAGCGGTTCAAACGCACCCTGTCTTCCAACCAGGAGGCATAGCGCGAAAGCCAGCGCAGCACCGGCGCCAGGTCCGATTCTCCCCACTGCGCGCCAGCCGGGCGGTTCACCGTGTAATGCAGCATCACGGGCGGCAGGTCGGGGCTGTCGTCCAATGGGTTGTAAGCAGGGTAGGTCAGCGAAACCCCGTCCTGGTCCGGGCGGGTGTGATACGCCAATTCCTGCTCGACGTCATTGGGTTGGGAACTGATGCGCTCAATATCCGCGGAAGGCACCGCGCGCAAGTAAGACATGCCGCCCGTATCCGTGGAGAGCAGCAGAAAAAGGTTTCCGCTGCGCGCCAGTTCATCCGAAAGCTCTGCCAGGCGCGCGTCCATGCGATTCAGAGGATGATTCCAAAACGCGAGCAAAAATTCCCGCGCGCGGCTGTCCGCGCAGTGGACGCGCATTCCCCCACCTGTAACGTACTGCGTCGTTATCTCGATTATCCGGCGGGCTAGCGGATTAAAACGCCAGGCGTCCAGGCAGTCATCCATTACCTGCAGTCGGTCGTAGAGATGCCTGTCCCGCGGCTGCTCTCCCAGCTGGCTCACGCCTACCAAGAAGCTGTTGTCGTCCTCCACCAGGTTCAAACCTGTTCGCAGCGCCTGGTCCTGTTTTTCGAGGCCGGCTTTTTCGTTACCGTCAGTCTGAAGTTTTCTGTTAAAGATTCCCATATGTATCCTCCAATTCGTTTAATCTCACCTTCTCCATGTTTTCTGTCGCGCCGCGCGGGCAGGGCTTGTCATCAATAGGGCAAACAGCAGAGACGCTCGCGGCGGTCTTGCCAAAATACGCCAGCATATCCTCCTCAGACCCAGCCCAGCGGTTGTAGTCCATGTACCATCCCGAAGCGCCAATGGCCGGCGCGCGTTCCGCGGTTTGATGTATCAACCAGCCCTCAACGCCTTTGGGCAAGCGCGGTGGGCATGGATATTCTGGCGTGTAGGCGGGGTATGGGCGTCTGGCGTAGTAGTGCGCCAGCCACCAATCCAGCTTTGGCAAATCCGCGACCGATAAATGCTCATCCACCCAGGACGCGCGCGAGTACACAATCGGGTAACGGCCTGTTTCCGCCAGTAAAATCTCGAGACAGTTGTTGAGCGCAGCGGTAATCCTGCGGCGGGATTGTTCGTGGTCCAACTCCATGTCCAGAACCAACCGCAGCGCGTCCAGGTTTTCACCCTCAAGAATGCCCAGGAAAGCGTCCATCTGCCGCGACGCCGACTCGGCCGGGAAAATCACATGGTATGGCAGCGCGCAAATTCCTACGCGCTGCGTTTGCCCCAGGTAATACGCGAAGGCCGGGTCGCGATACCCCCAGGATTGCCCAGCTCGCAGCGCCGCGAACGCTACTCGCGGTTTGTGCGCCGCTATCTTGTCAAAATCCGGTTTGCGCTTGCCGTCCGCGCTGCCGTTGTAAACCGAAAGGTCTATCCCAAAGGCAAATGACATATTGGTTTCAAAGTAATCCATCAAAATGCTCCATCCATATCGCGCAGTGGGTCTGCGGCCTGAATAAGCAGCGGCGCGCTGGCTTCACTCCAACACTGTTCATCCAGAACGGCAGTCATCGCGGCGGAAAGTACCAAATCGTCGTGCAGAGTTCCGCCGTCCAGCGGGTCTCGCGCATTTTCAGGCACTCCCCAACGAATATTCCGCTCGGGACCCAGGCTGACTTCATACGCCACAGCTTCCAGCTGACGGTAAAAAAGCGCGCGCAGCCTGCCTTGCTGATCGTAAACGTCCGCGGGCAGGTAGTCCTGAAAACGCCCGGTATCCACCACCGCCAGAAAGCCCCAACCTAAACGCGATTTCAGTTGACGGTTAAAAACCAGTTGAATCACGCGCTCGCCCAGCTTATCCGCTAAAAAAGAAGCCACCCCCGCGCCCACGCCGCTGGCATCCACCACTACCCGGCGCGGCTGCCAGCGTTCCACCAATGCCAGCAAACGCGCGTACTGCGTGCTGTGCTTTTCCCCAGTCCAGAGTTCCCGCCGAGCCACCCGATAGACAGGCTTACCGGTCAGGTCGCCCGCGCGCGCGCCGCTGTCTACTTGCACGATAGTCACCGCGCTGGAATCTCTGCCGGGGTTGCGCAGCTCGCCGCTTCCAGTCTCGGAAACATGCGCGCGCAGCTGCTCATCTTCGCCTGCCAGGTCCACCAGGAGGGCGTAAACTTTGCCGGGGTCCGGCTCATCCTGCGCGCGATGGCTGCCCTGCATTAAACCTGTACGCGCGGGTGGAAAAAGCCCAATTTCGGCATCAATTTCTTCTCCAAAGTACTGGCTGCGCACCATGGGGTGCGTTCTGCCCAGCCGCGCTACCTGTTCATCCACAAAAAGCCCGTACGCAGGCACCTCAGCCCGCACGCCTTCCGCGCCAAGGCAAAATACGCGCCTAATTCCGTCCCGCCGCTCCGCGTCCAGCGCCAGGCGCAGTTCGCGCGCCAGCAGCGTTTGCCTTGTCCAGGCTGTGCCCCAAAAAACGCGCGTGGCATTCGTGGAAGCCGCCATCGGGGCGATTTGCTTGTCATACTTTTCGATGCCAATATCCTGGGCTTCATCCAACTGCAAAAGCGTCGACGCAGTCGCTCCAACCACGTTAGACTCAGGAGCGGCGGAAAGAAAGGTCAGATGCGCGTTGCCAAAGCGATAGTGATTGCCGGCGCTTTTTTTCCAGTTATCGTGCGTCAGCCAGTTGGCTTGCAGCGCTGTTTCCAGGCGGCGCATAGCGTTCAGGCTCTGTGGTTGGTAGGTAGGAGAGAATTTGACCATCTCCGCTCCACAGCGCGAAAAGCGCGTGAGCAAGTACACCTCCAACTGGGCTTGCAGCATATTCTTGCCGGATTGGCGCGGAAACATCACCACGATTGACAACCCGCGCTGCTCGAGTACCGAGCGCGCGATAGCTTCTCCGGCGGCTGCCTGGTAAGCGCGCAGGCGCACAGCTCCCAAGACCCGTGTAAAAACCTCCAAGGTGCGCAAGGAACGCAGAAATGCCGCCCTGCTTTCCAGCCGCTCTTCGCGCTGTCTGCAAGGCAAGGCTGTATGCAGCCAAAATGTTTGCTGGCGCGGCGTGTTTTCCAGCCCGGCCGCCATCGGTGGGAACCTTAGCGTATGTTCCAAATCAATCTCCCTGTTGGTAAACCGGGCAGTCCCCGCCTTTGCTGGCACAACTTGGTTTTTGCTTGCCGGGGTTGCGCGTCACTGTTTTTGAAATAATTAAGCTTCATCTTGTTCCTTCACTACAGGTGTTATCAATGCCAGTTCCTCCATGAGTTTCTCCATCAAAGCGCTCTGCCCGGCATTTTGGGCTGCGCCTTGCAGGGCTTGGTTAATCTTTAAAACATTTCCCAACCGCGAGCAGCTCAATCCCAACAGGTTCAGGGCTTCCCCCAGTTTTTCAATAGTTTCTGGGCTTTCATCCGCGCGCACCGCATCAAAAAAACGTTTCATCGCGATCCGCAGCATCACCACTTCGCCGTCCAAGGTTTTCAGCGCGGCAGCGGCAAGCTCCTTGCGTTGGCTCCGGCTGAAGTGACCCAGGTAGTAATTGGCGTCCTGCGCGCGTTCGTCTCCCAGCAGCGCGCGAAATTGCTCCTCAAGCTTTGTGGCATCCGCTCGGCTCGCGGATTGGCTGCCTGCCCTGATAGGGCAGGCAGCCTCGGAGTCAG
>JAAZPN010000334.1 GCA_012797215.1 Chloroflexota bacterium
GCAAGCCACAGCCTTGAATACCACGCCGCCTCCTGTGGGCACCCCAACGCAGCCGGGGGTCGTTCTGCAGCCGACCCAAACGCCCCTGCCCCCTACCGCCACGCTGCCAGCCCCTACATCCGCGGTTCAGAACCCGGTTGTGACCGCTTTACCCAGCATAACGCCCACCCCGACGCTCGTCAGCGCCCTTATCCGCTCGGATTCTGGTGTGATTGTGCGCTCCGAACCCGGCAGCTCAGCCAGCGTCATCACCTATCTGAATGACCTGACTGAAATTGTGTTGTTGGGAGAGACTGAGCAGAAAGATGGAGTTGTTTGGGAAAAAGTGAGGCTGCAAGATGGGAAAATCGGTTGGGTCTCCGCGCGGTTTTTGATGACAGCCACCCCGCCAAAATAGCGGGCTTATTCCAAAATCAGTTCAACATTTTCACGCGGGATGCGGATAATCTGTTCATCCTCCCGCCGCACAACAACTGCCCGCATGACTAATCCGCTGGCAAATTTTTCGGGTTCCTCAGGGAGTTCCACAATCTCACCTGTGCTGCCGGTGTAAGGTTTTCCTAGCAGCCTCACGTGCTTGCCAACCTCAAGATGCAGCTCTTCATGGAATAATCCCGGTGAGACCTGCGCTTTTCCAGGCAGGATGAGGTCCGGCCGACTATGCTCCGAAGGATCTGGCTCATTCGCGTTGAGGTAAACCAGTTGGCTTTCCATCTGCTTCAACATCGCCGCGCTGAGCGCGTCTATTTGAAATTCCCCATAACCGACTAAAACCATCACGGGCAGCGGCGCGTTTTGAAGCGCTGGCAGCACTTCCGGCATGACCGAGCCAAGCACCAATCCGGCGGGTTTTCGGTTGAGCAGGTTGTTAAAGGCTGCCTGGTCGGCTATGTGCTGCACAGCGGCAATCTTGCCCTGCAGGTCAGCAGAGAGCTGTTTCTTATCAGCAGGCAGTTCATCAGAGCTTAGGATGAGCAATTCCCCGGAACTATTCAAACCATTGCCCCAAACGCCCTGCAGCAGCAGCCCCTGCACTGCCACAACCGCCCCCCGCTCGGGGATAATTTCCACCACGGTGCCGGGATACGTCGCCAGAACCTGCAGTTTCTTTTCGCCTAATGCTAAGGTTATTCTGCCGTCCCGAACAGCTACAACCATGCCATCTTGCGAGGCTCGAAAAATGCGGGAAATGAGCCCCGTCTTTTGCGCCACCACATCGCCAGCTTTGACAGGCTCGCCCACCAGTTTTTCAATGTGGCGGTCAATATTTTTCGGGTTTATTTTTAATCCATTGACTACATCAAAAACCTGATATCGTTCCGGCATTTTGATTTCCGCGATCGGTTCACCCGCAGCCACTTCCTGACCAGTGCGCACCAACACGCTTCCCGCGAAAGGCAGGGCGTAAGTCCGCAGAATTTGTTGATCGCAGGCTATTGAAAGGATCTCTGTCGCCATCCCTAACCGCCTAACTCCCAGAGCCAGTTATAAAAAGCTTCGCTGCGTTTGTTCATCTCATCAGGGAGTTCCAGGGGTCTGCCGCGCGCGTCCACCACGGTGCCCAGCTCAGAGTCAGGAACTGTAACCCATCCGCCCAGTCCGGGCAGTCCCATGCCGACATCGGTTAATTCTCCTGGAGAGAGGTAAATGCGGGTACGGCTGGATGGCGTGGTTTCTACGCGCTTAATTTCGCCTTTGCGCACATCCAAAGTTTCTCGCGCGCTTTCACCGCGGTCAATTTCCAATGTCAGAACGCGCTTTGCGGCCCGCTCCGGGGCATCCGCGCAAATGACAGTCCCCAGATTCGCGAACACGCCTGAATCAATCAGTTGGACAGGCAGCAAGGGTTCTTTATCCGCAAGGCTGCCCAAACCTGCCAGCAGTTGGTCTTTATCCATCGCGAAGGTGGTGATTCCGTGCGGCCGCAAGCCGTCCAAAGCCATCAGCAGTGTTTGCTGCGCCGCGGGAACGCGCACCAGGCTCTCACCCGAGAGCAAAACGGGTTCGTAGGGTTCCAACAAGCCCAGCTCAGGGTCATACGCGAACCAGGGGAATAATTCCCGGGTGCGGCGCAGCGCGTCTTGCAAGCGCACGCGCGTCCAGGCTTGTTCAACCGCCAGGTCTTCCAGAGTAGCGGGTAAGAAAGCTTGGTGCAATTTTTTATTAAGCATATAGGTCGCAGCAGTGCGCGCGTCGATGGGGAGCGTTGCGTAGCGGCTGGTTTCTTTGCCAATTTGATTTGAAATTGGGGGATGACTGATCGCGCCGATAAAGTCACTGCCGCGGGAGGCAATCACAATCGTGGAATTGCAGCCCACATCCAGAGCCATAGCCCCCTTGCCTTCAGGGTTCATGCGGTCAATCAAGCGCACAATTCGGCTGGCGGCAAAAGCGCTGGGCAGGGCGGCGCAGTTCCACTCATGTTCCAATTCCGTCAAACCTGTCAGCTGCTGTCTGCGCAAACGGCTGAACGCGCTTAGCATCGCCGGCCAGCCGGCTGATAGTGATTCCGTGTCGATGCGCGCCTGCACATTCAAGGCGCTGTGAAAATCCTCACCCGCATCAAGTTCTTCGCGAGCGTACTCGGATAAAGCTTCATTCCCCGCGTAAACAAGCTGAGGCCGGATGAGCCTGGGAAGGCTTTGGTAGACAATGCGCAGGTTATCCAAAGCAGCCCGCACCGGCCGGAACGCGCCCTCATTTACACCTCCGGAAGCCACAAACAGGTCCGCGTTCGCGTTAATCAGCTTCTCCAACTGGGCGGTAGCATTCAGATCGTCCTGCAGGTCAATTTCCAGCACCACATCGGTGTAGAACAAGCTGACCAGCCTGCGAAGCGCGGCGAGAGAGTAGGTGTCAGAAACGCCAATCAAAACCGTTCGGATAGCTTTCCCCGCGGATAAACTGAGCCCACAGGCCTCAACGCCTTCCTCGCCGCGGATAAGCTTGTGCTTAAGGTCAAGCAAGCGCAAGCCTGCCTTTTCCTGCAACTGCTCGAGCGCGAGGTTTACCCCAGTACGGATATCCTGCCCCACCGCCGCGCTTGTTTCGCTGGCGGCGCTGCAGACAAGCGCGAAGCCGTCCTCACGCGGCTCAAAAAGCCACGCGCGCGTGTTTTGCGATCCGATATCCACGCTCAAGTATCTGCGGTTTTCCATTCCTTAGTTTTCCTCTATCCAGCCAAAAGGGCGACAATAAATTCTTTCAGCCAGACTATCCGCGCGATAAGCGCGGTCAGTGCCGCGCTGTAAAACCCAACGAAGAGCATCCCAAAACTGATACCCAGAAACACCTGCCCCACGCCAGAAATACCTTCCACCAAGAGCGGACGCTGCGCGTCGGCACTTCTTCTGCTAAGGCGGTGATGAAAATAGAACAATACCGAAATCACGCCAAATAGGATGAAAAACGCTTCCACAATTCCACCCCAATCCGCGACCGCGTTTTCGCGCAGCAGGTCCGGGCTGAAGCGGTTAACGATTGCAAGCAACTGCGGCGCGAGGGTCCCGCGGGAAATACCCGCAACGCCTATTGCCGCCGCTGTACCAGCAAGAAATGCCAAAGGCAGGGTTCCCGCTTTCACCGTGCGCGGCACGAGCATCAGCGCCAGCAGCAGGCACAAGGCAAGCGGCACCAGCCCAAGCCAAAACGCGTCTGTTCCGCTTTCCCGCAAAGGCTCAATCAGGCGTGGAATAATCACCTTCAGAACAAGTACTGCGGCAGCGTAACCGGAGGAAACTCCAACCAGGATGTAGAGCGCCACCCGAAAGAAAAAGTTATCGCCTAACAGATAGCTGAAAATCATCACAGAGAGCGCGATTCCAATGACGCCAAGAACAATGTCCATCGGGTTCATGCTTCCGGCTCCTTTTGATGGCGGGCGTTCGAGTCAGCCTCCGCTTTGATAATCATGCCCAGCAAGAGCACGGCAATCATCACCAGCAAGCCCGCCTGGTATGCCCGGGAGGGAGCGCCCGCTGTGGGAGCGTCCAGCGCGTCTGCCAGGACGCGTCCTTCCATAGTCCCAGCCGCGTAACCTGCCAGTTGACCAGCATCATAATAAGGAAGCAATAAAGCGGCGTTTTGGCTGCTTGCCAATATTCCCAGCTTGCCTGCTTTCAACCAGGGTCCGGCTTGCTCAATCCAATTTTGAATATCGGCCTGGGAATCTTCCAGCAGCAGAATGAGCGTGTAGTTTTCCAGGTTTTCCAACGCTCCCGGAACCGCGGCGCTGCTTTCATCAAGCTGCAGAGCAGCTGCCAACACGCCCAGTCTGCCGCCTGCCAGGTAGCTAATCTCCCGCGCGGGAATATCGGCTGCGTCCATCAAATTCGCGCTCAGCCACAATCCGTTGGGATGGGTGGTCAGGAATTGCAGCTTGACCCCGCGCTCCTCAAGCGCGCGCAGCACCGGCGCGCTCATTTGCTCCATCTCGGCGCTGGTGGCCGCCTGATATTCCTGTACAACGAGCACCGTGTCACCGCTTTCCAGCGCATTGAGCGCGTCTTTCAGGGCGACGGCCGGCGTGGGGTTTTCAAATTTGATTGGCCTGGCTTCTGGCACGAACACAATCACAGCGGCCAACACGAGCAACAGAAACGCACCCAGGATGAAGCGATACCAGCCTTTTGAAGCTTCCCTCGCGGTTTTAGCCGGCGGAAGGCCTTTGCCTTCCTCGCCAATCAGGGTCATCAGCATCTGCGCGTTTTCTTTTTGTTTGCGCAGAAGCAGCAAATCTGCGGAGAGTTCTTCGCTTGAGCTTGGTTTTTCTTCCAGGTCCAGCGCGCCAACTTCTGCAGTCAGCCCCAATTCTTCCAAAACAGGTTCGAGCTCTGGGGTTTTGGGACCTTCAGAGGGTTCCTCATCTGCCCGGGCATCTGGGCTGGCTTCTTCGTCAGGATGCAAGACAAGCTCAGCGCTCTCGCTTTCAAGTTCGGGCACTGCGCCTGGCTCAGACTCCTCCTGCGGGTTAGCCGCCAGGGCTTCAGCTGGTTCCGACTGCTCCAGCGCGGGTTCATCGCCCTGTTCCGCTTCTTGCGCAGATGCTTCTATGGAAAAGCCTGCAATTGTTTCCTCGCTGGGTTGATCTTGCTCCGCGTCTTGAGGCTGCAGCTCGCGTACTTTGCGCAGCCATTCCGGCACGCCTTCCTCACTTTCAGGGCTTGGTTCCGCGGGCTTGGCGGCCAGCAAGTTTTCTCTGCGGGCGTTTTCCCGGATGCGGGCAATCCAGTTGGCGAACTCCTCGTCCACGCGCCCCTGGTGTTCTTCAGCGCGGGAAGCTTCCATTGCGTTTATTTTTCGCGAGAGCTCGCCAGCGGCATCTTCTTCCTGCAAAGCGCGTTTGCGGATACGCGCCAGCCACTCAGGCGTTTGCTCATCCTCGCCTTCGGGAGTTACAGATTGTGTCTCCTCAGAGGCGGCAGGCTCAGGGGTCTTCCCGATGGAAATAACCGGCCTGGGCTTTTCAGCCTGGCTGTCGTCCTCCTGCCTGAAAGCCTGAAGCAGGTCAGAAACAGAGATATCTTGCTCTTCTGGCAGCCCTGCGTCCGGATCAGTCCCCTCAATCCTGAAAAGGTCTTCCAGATCTTCGCCGCAGTGAACGCAGCGCGTGGCTACTGGCAGGTTTTCTTTTCCACAGTGCGGACAGAGGATCATTTCCGCGCTCATTTATTCACCCCAGCCCTTTTCCAGGCCAAGCATCACCCGCAGACCCGTCATCAGCGCGCCAATGCCTATGCCAATCAGCAATCCGCGCGCGCCAATCAGAGGCAAACGCTGCAGATACGCGATGATGGTGGTTAACAGAGGGATGTTCAACGCTTGCAGCAGCCCAAGGGAGATAACCAAAAAAACCAGCGCGCTGATGCCAAAGGAAATTGTCAGGAGAGACCAGCCGCGGCTGCGAAAGATTTGCAGAGCGGCGCCGGTCATCACAAGCGCTGCCAAACCAAGCAAACTTGTCTCCAATGGCAGCTGAATGGCAGCCACCCAGCGCAAATAGGCAGTATTATCCAGCCCAAGCACCAGCGCGCCCACAAAGCTGACCAAAAAGGCGCTGATGAGGATAATGCTGTAGATGAAGCCGCGCTGACCGCGAATGATGTGGCGCAAATGCGTCAGAATCAGGGCGGCGACTGCCACAAGCAGCGCGGCTGAGGCAATGATTATTGCCCAATTAAGAACCAGGTCCAACCAGCCGCCTAGCTGCTGCCGCAAAATAAGCGCCGCGAGAACAAACCCAGCCGCCAAAGCGGCAACCACGATTGGGATTGTCTTTCTCACTGCCACACCCCCAGCAGTTTTAAGAGCACGCCGGCCAGCAAGCCAAGCGCGGCCAGCACACGCAGCCAATCCTGCGCGCGCACGGCGGCCGCCGCGCTTGCGTCTGTCTCCAGGGATGCTCCGGCATTGAGCGCGTCCTCCCCCAGGCAAAGGCCGGCGTTCGTGGCAAGCAAGACTGCCTGAGTACAGAGCTCATCGCTGCCAGCTACTAGCGGGATCCCTTTTTGGTCAGCCAGATTCGCGGCTAAAAAGCTCTCGGGTCGATGGCTGCCAATCAGAAAGACGCCGGCGTTGGCGCGGAAATTTACTTCGGGGAGCAGACCAGCCAGGTAGGCATAGGGGGTAGCACCTGCCAGCAAACCAAAATCCGGTTTAAACAACTCAGTCGCGAGCGCGTTTTGATATTTTCCGCGCACAATCAGCTGGCTGAGCGCGGCTAAAGACCCATCGCCTGCCAGCGCTTGCGCCGGTCGGTCGTTAAAAACTGAGCGTCTGGACATCAAGCGCAGCACGGGCAGCCCGGCCAGATTTGCCGGCGCGGGCGCGCTGTTGTTCGGGTTTGCGCCCAAACCAATGGTGAGCCGCAGCCCCTTCTCAGCGGCCGCGTGCATCAACTTTTCCGCGTCCACCAGCGCTTCATTTTTCTTTAAATGTCGGTAGGGTTGTTTTCGATGGATGAACAGGTTCAGTCCGAGGCTGAGCAGCGCCAGCAGCACAACGCCAAGCGCGAGCAGATCTACATTACTCATCCCTTCAAGCATAAGAGACCCCGACTGACCAAAATAAAACCAGGAGCAGCCCGCGTGCGGCATTGCGCGCATATCCAAGGCAGAGAAACCGCACGGCTGCCGCCGCGTTTCCGGATGTTGAACTGTCTGGTTTTTTCGACCAGCTCAACTCCGATAGATAAAGTATAGCATATTCATCTTAAGCTAAGTAACAATTATTAATAAAAAGTCTGCTGTGCCTTGCCACCCAACCCGCCTCTCAATTAATGTAAGACGTCCCCTCGGATGGGGATGTCTCACGCGCGTTCTTGATTTCCAGTCTTAAATATGAATTGCGTGACCCAAAGCCGCTTCCGCGGCTTCCAGCACAGCCTCGCTTAAGGTCGGGTGAGCGTGAATATTCGCCGCAATCGCGCTGGCGGGCAGTTTATTGGCTTGCGCCAGCGTCAGCTCAGGCAGCAGTTCTGCCGCGTCCGGCCCGACGATGGAAGCCCCGAGGATCTGACCGTCCTCCGCGTTGGTTATCAGCTTCACATACCCACCGTACTCGCCGTAACCCAGCGCTTTACCATTCGCCTGGAAGGGAAACTTACCTACGCGCACCTGAAAGCCTGCCTGAACCGCCTGTGCTTCAGAATATCCGAAGGATGCCACCTGCGGCTGGCTATAAGTTGCCCGCGGAATCATGCGGTAATCCAGCTCGCGTGTGGGCAGCCCGGCAATGCTTTCCGCGCAGATGGTCCCCATGGTAGAAGCAGTGTGCGCCAGCAGCAGCTTGCCGGTCAGGTCCCCAATCGCGCGGATGCCGGGGACGTTGGTCCGCATTTGCCCATCCACGGTCACGAAGCCGCGTTGGTCCAGCTGCACCCCCAATTGTTCAAGCCCCAGGTCCTTAGAGTTGGGTTTAAACCCAACCGCAACCAGGGTCAGCTCCGTGTCCACGCTCTGCTCACCAACCTCATTGACCAGCATCACGCGTGTTCCACTTTCATTTTTTTCAACAGAAACAACTTTGGTTCCCGCGTGAACCTGCACGCCACGCTTGGCAAAGGCTTTAGTAAGTTCGGCGGCCGCTTCATCATCTTCCGCCGGCAGGATGTGTGGGAGCATCTCAACCAGATGGACATCCGTGCCGTACGCGCTCCAAATGGTGGCAAATTCAACGCCAATCGCGCCGCCTCCGATAATAAGCGCTGATTTTGGCAGCTTTTCTAGCATGATCGCGTGCGCGTAATCAAGGATTTTCTCGCCATCCGGTTCCATCCCGGGCACCACCACAGGATGCGCCCCAGTGGCCAGAATGATGTTCTTGGCGCTTAGTGTCTGGCTGCCCCCATCACTGGCGTCCACGCGCACCTCTGATGGGCTGAGCAAAAAACCGCGGCCAGAATAAACGCTGATGCCGTGTTTTTTCATCAAAAAACCCACGCCTTTGGTCAGCCGCTGCGAAACCTGGCGGCTGCGCTTATATGCCGCGCCGTAATCCAGGCTCAGGTTGTCCACATGAATACCGTAGGCCTCCGCATTAACGCGCAGCAGGTAGGCCAGTTCAGCGTTGCGCAGAAGCGCCTTGGAAGGTATGCAGCCGATGTTCAGGCACACGCCGCCCAGCGCTTTTTGTTCAACCAGCGCGGTCTTAAGACCCAACTGCGCGGCTCTGATTGCGCTCACGTAGCCGCCCGGCCCCGCGCCAACCACAACGACATCGAAAACTTCCATGTTGCTCCTTTTCTTGCGTGTTTCTGGAATTATTATAAATGGAGAAACAGCGGAAAATCCAAGCGTAGAACTTTGGCATGCCTGCTTGCGCCTGCCCTGAAGGCATGCTAAACTATTTTTACTAAGGAGAGCCCCTTTTTTAGGCTGTATATTTGTGCCGCAGGATCTTGATTCCCTTCTTGCCCATTTTTTACCGACCAGCGCTGCGGCTGGGGTCTTTATCGCGGCAAACCGCCGGGTCAATTCCTCTGTTCATCCCGAATTGCGCGCCCATACCGCCCGGATAATCCGCTTCCTCGAAACTAATCAATCCCAAATCCCGGGCGCGATCGGTGAATACCACCTGATGGATTTGGATGGCCGCAGGCTGCTGTTAGTCAGCAGCGCTCTGAATGGCAACCAGGCTGTCAGTCTTTTATTCCCAACGGAGACCAGTTTTGAGGAGATTCTCACGACCTTTTCCAAACTGGCAAATATGCTTAACGCTCCGGATTTGACTGACCTGACCAGCCTGAAACCCCGCAAGAATGGCTCTCTAAACGCTCAAAATTGGCAGGACGCGCTTTTTGCGCCGCTGCCCGAGAGCGAGGAAACACACGGTATACACTCCGTTCCACCAAGGCTGCCAGATGAGGCGCTTGATGCGGACGGTTGGATGCAAATTTTCTAATCCTTTAAAAGCGCGGTTTTTCACGCCTAAACAAACGCGCCCTTGCCTGTCTGAAGAAACGAGGTCATCATGCCAAAAATTCTCTACCTTCTGGACGGCCACGCGTTGGCCTACCGTTCCTACTTCGCGCTCACTTCCGGCGGCACCGCCCGTTGGGCAACCAGCACGGGCGAGCCAACCGCTGGCGTGTTCGGCTTCGCCAGCACCCTGCTGCGCATCCTGGAACAGGACCAACCCGACTATCTGGCTGTCTCTTTCGATACCGGCCGCACCTTCCGACACGACCTCTATACGGAATACAAGGGCACTCGCGCCAAGATGCCCGAAGACCTGCGCGGGCAGGTGGAGCGCATCCGCGAGATGGTGGACGCCTTCAATATTCCCCGGCTGGAATTGGAAAACTACGAAGCGGATGACGTCATCGGCAGCCTGGCAGTCTGGGCGGCGCGGGAAGAAGGGCTGGGCGTTAAGATAATCACCGGAGACCGCGACCTGCTGCAGTTGGTGACCAACCGCGTGGTAGTTTCCCTCCCCAACAGCAAAACCAACACCAGCGAAGACTACTTTCCGGAAGATGTCCAACGCAAGCTCGGCGTCCTGCCTGAACAAGTCGTCGATTACAAGGCGCTGGTAGGGGACCCCTCGGATAATATTCCCGGCGTGAAAGGCATCGGCGAAAAAACCGCCGTAAGTCTGCTGGCAAAGTACGCCACGCTGGACAGCATCTATGAGCATTTGAGTGAAATCAGCGGACGGGCAGGCGCCGCGCTCGAGGCCGGCAAGCAGGATGCCTATCTCAGCCAAAACCTGGCGCGTATCCGCACCGACCTGAAACTGCGCTTTGACCTGACGCATGCGGAAGCGGACCGCTTTAACCCTGCTGCCGTGGAAGACCTATTCCGCCAGCTGGAATTCCGAACCCTCACTCAGCGCCTGCACGCCCTGGTGAGAAAAATACGCCCCAGCCTGGACGGAGCCACGCAGCAAAGCCTGTTCGCGGAGGATTCCACCCCAGCGCTGGAGTTGGTGAGCAGTGGGGACTGGACGACGGTGTTGGTCGATAGTGAAGAAGAGTTACGGACCTGCATAGCGGAACTTTCCCGCGCCAAGCAAATCGCTTTTGATACTGAAACCACAGGAACCGACCCGATGCAAGCGGAGCTGGTAGGGATTTCACTGGCAGCTGAGCCCTCCCGCGCGTTTTACATCCCGCTGGGGCACAAGCAAGGTAAGCAGCTCTCGCGCGACAGGGTATTTCAGGCGCTGCAGCCCTTGCTTGAGAACCCCAAAATCAGCAAAGTGGGGCACAACAGCAAGTATGACCTGATTTGTCTGGAACAAGCCGGCTATCAGGTATCGCCCATCGCTTTCGACACCATGATCGCGGAGTGGCTGATTAATCCAGATTCCCGTAATCTGGGGCTCAAGAACCTGGCCTGGGTGCGCCTGGGCGCGGAAATGACGCGCATTGAGGAATTGATCGGCACAGGGAAAAACCAGAAGAGCATGGCCGAGGTACCGATTGAAAAAGCCGCGCCCTACGCGGCTGCTGATGCCGTGATGACCCTGCGCCTGGTTGAGCCTCTATCGGCTGACCTGA
The DNA here is from genome assembly GCA_012797215.1 of Chloroflexota bacterium. The sequence continues at coordinate 11,000 of JAAZPN010000334.1, forward strand.
CCACTCATCAGGCAGAAGGCTTGAACCGCGACCTGGAAGTGAAATTGATTCCAGTGCTTGCGGATATGGAACAAAAAGGCATCCTGCTGGATACCGCTATGTTTACAGACTTCGCGCGGGAATTAAACGACCAGATTCGCCGTATTGAAGATTCCATCTACACCCGCGTGGGTGAGAATTTCAACATCAATTCCACCCAGCAGCTCTCGGATATGCTCTTTAAGCGCCTGGGATTGGAATCACCCGACCGTTCGCGCAAGACCAGCGCGGGCAAGCTTTCCACCGCCGCTGGCGTGCTGGAAGAAATGCGCGGTCAGCACCCCGTGATTGACGAAATCTTGCAATACCGCGAGCTAACCAAGCTGAAATCCACCTACGTGGACGCGCTCCCGCTGCAGGTAAACCCCAAAACCGGCAGAATTCACACCTCGTTCAATCAGACCGGCACAGTCACCGGGCGGGTAGCTTCGCAGAATCCGAATTTGCAGAATATCCCCACGCGCACGGATTTAGGGCGGCGGGTTCGACAGGGCTTCATTGCCGCGCCGGGCACCAGGCTGCTCTCAATCGACTATTCCCAGATAGAGCTGCGCATCATGGCGCACATCTCGCAGGACGAGGCAATGTTGGAAGCCTTCCGACAGGGGCAGGATATTCATGCTGCCACCGCCGCCGCGATTTACAATATCCCGCTTGAAAAGGTGGAAAAGAACCAGCGCCGGCACGCCAAAGCTATCAACTTCGGCCTCATCTACGGTATGAGCGCGTTTGGTCTGACCCGCGCGACCGACCTCACATTGGCGGAAGCCGAAAACTACATCAAAGCCTACTTTGACCATTTCCCGAAGGTGAAAACCTGGTTGGATAATACGCGCGTGCTGGCAGCCAAACAAGGCTACGTGGAAACATTGCTCGGACGGCGCCGTTATTTCCCCAATCTTCAGACCGGCACCAATTACGCCATGCGCCAGCGGGAGGAACGGGAAGCCATCAACGCGCCCATTCAAGGAACAGCGGCGGATATCATCAAACTGGCAATGATAGCGCTGCCGGATGCTTTCGAGCAAGCGCGCCTGAAGGGCTGCATGCTGCTGCAGGTGCACGATGAACTGATTTTCGAAGTGCCCGAGAAGGAAGTTGCTGAAACCATTGCCACTGCCAAAGGCGTGATGGAGCACACCATGCCACTGGACGTGCCCCTGCTGACGGAAGCGCGCACGGGAAGCAACTGGGGCGAGTTGGAGCCAGTCAGCGACTCGGTGATTGAGGATTTGACGGACGTCTGAGTATCTTCCAGTCTCTTCATCGAAGGAAGCTGCCCGCAGGGCGGAAGAGGGTAGTAAGCCTTCCCTTGGGGCCCCCTTTAGTGCCCGCAGGGCGGAAGAGGGTCTTTTAGCCTTCCCCAGGGCGAAGCTGCCCGCAGGGCGGAAGAGGGTCTTTTAGCC
>JAAZPN010000335.1 GCA_012797215.1 Chloroflexota bacterium
ATTTTGACCAGGAAACCACGCTCGTTGGTTGCGCTGTCGTATCCGAGCGCTACCACATCCCCCTGTTCTAGCAGTGCAATGGTCATGTCAACACTCCAATCTCGCGGAGGGCTTTGACGACCTGCCCCAGTGTATAACCATCGAAAGTCGAGGCGTCGATGATGTCCTTGAGCATAATTTCAAGCAGCCCAATTGAAGGGGTTGAAGCGCGGGTTTGTCGGATCTCCAGAATTGCGCTGCGATTGGCGTTGGAGGAGAGGGCGGCGTTGATACGCTGTAATGAGAGCGTGTAATCCATTTCGGAACCGGAAGTGCCGGGATAGAAAACGCTTTCACCCGGTACTGGCATGGCCGGCGTGGCTGGAACATTGTAGCGGATGGCAATTTCATTCTCCAAGAAAGCGATCACGCGTTCATCGTCGTAGACAGCATCCAGCGGGATATCTTTGGAACTGATCGGCTTATTCCAGAGATATTTCCAGAAACCGCTCCAGAAAGGCTCGGCCACGCGCTGTTTATCCGCGGCCGCCAGCATGTTGTCAAGCTTGAGGCTGAAACCTAAGGTGGCTGGGCGCACCAGAACGCGGGCGTCCGCGTAGCGCAGTTCAATTGGGGCAAGGTAAACCTGCACCAGCCGTTCCGAGGCTTCCTCGTAGGTCAGGCCGCCTACTGGCACGCCAGCGACGCGCAGCCCGGTTGGCAGGGTAGCCCGCACGCGGGCGTAGCGTACCAACTCAACCGTGGTAAGGAATACTGTCATCAGGAGCGTGAAAATCGCCGCCCAGCGGATGAGGGAAGATCTTTTTCGCATACGGCTAGATTATAAACCGAGATGGAAAATTGCCAACCGTCTTTGGATGCCGCCCGAGGTTTTTGACATTCGAGGCAGATAATGATAAACTGTACATATTGACAGCGCCGTGAGGGCGCTTTTTTATGGGAGTTTGGATGCGGTCCATTCTTTGGGATGCGGAATCCCAACAACTCAGGTTAATCAATCAGCTGGTGCTTCCAGCCGAATTGCGCTACCTGGAAATAAAGACCTTTGCTGAAACTTTAGAAGCAATCCAAAGCATGGCGGTGCGAGGCGCTCCGGCAATTGCTGTGTGCGGCGCATTCGCGCTTTTTTTTGCTGCACGCGAGGCTGAAACGCAGGACATCGCCGTTCTTCTGGAGACAATCCGAAACGCGCGCGAAGAGCTGCTGCGCCTCCGACCGACCGCGGTCAACTTGCAGACGCTGACAGCCCAAATGCTGCGTCACATCAACTCTTTTGACGGATCCACTGATGATTTGAAAGCATACCTGCTGGAGATGGCATTGGAAGCCGCGGAACGCGATGTTCAAACAAACCTTGCGATCGCTCGCCACGGCGCGGAGTTGATACATGATGGCGATGAATTACTGCATCACTGCAACACCGGCGCGCTGGCAAGCGTGGATTACGGTACCGCGTTGGGCGTCATCCGCCTGGCGCATGAACAGGGCAAACGCGTGCATGTGTATGTTACTGAAACGCGGCCTTGGCTGCAAGGTTCCCGGCTGACTGCCTGGGAATTGCAGCAATATGGAATTCCTTACGATATCGTGGTGGATTCCGCGGCGGGGTATCTGCTTCGGACTGGAAAAGTGGATCGGGTTCTCTTTGGAGCGGACCGCGTGGCAGCCA
>JAAZPN010000336.1 GCA_012797215.1 Chloroflexota bacterium
CTCGGATGGAATCTTGGCTGGCGGAGATTTCCTGTTGAAGGAGGATTAGATGAGCCTGGAGAATATTGTAGCGTTGGTGCCCATGCGGCATGATTCGGTGCGGGTGCCCGGGAAAAACTACCGCCCCATCGCGGGAAAACCGCTCTATCACCACATCCTAGAGACGCTGCTGGCCTGCCCGGAAATTACCCAGGTGGTGGTGGATACGGACAGCCCGGTGATTTTGGAAGGATTGGCAAAAGACTTCCCCACTGTGACTGCGCTTGTGCGGCCTGAGCATCTGCGTGCGGATACCATCCCCACGAATGAAATTTTGATGCACGATACCGCTCTGGCGCCTGCCGACCTGTACCTGCAGACCCACAGCACCAATCCGCTGCTGCGCTCAGGCACCATTTCTGCTGCTATCAGGGCTCTCAAAGACGGCTTCCCGGCGTACGACTCGCTCTTTGGCGTGACCAGGCTTCAAACCCGCCTGTGGGATGAACTGGGCAGGGCGATTAACCACAACCCCGCCGTTTTGCTGCGCACCCAGGACCTGCCGCCCGTGTACGAAGAAAACTCCTGCATTTACCTCTTCACGCGCGAAACACTGGCTCTTAAACGCAACCGCCTGGGGGACCGCCCGCTGATGTTTGAAATCCCGGCTGAGGAAGCCTGGGATATTGACGAGGAAATTGATTTTACCGTCGCGGATGTGCTGCTGCGCGCTCGAAAGGAACCACAATGAAGGACGTTTTGATTTCCGCCCCTTATATGCTGCCCTTCATGCAGCGCTTCACCCCGGTTTTAGAGCGGCTGGGTATGCGCGTAATTATCCCTGAGGTGCATGAACGCCTCTCAGAAGAAGAATTGCTGGCATATGCCGGGCAGTTTGACGGCACTATCTGCGGCGACGACCGTTACACGCGCCGTGTCATCCAGGCTTGCCAGCCGCGCCTGAAAGTCATTTCCAAGTGGGGCACTGGCATTGATTCCATCGACCAGGAAGCCGCGGCTGAATTTGGCGTTGCCGTCCGCAACACGCCCAACGCCTTTACTGTGCCCGTCGCAGAGAGCGTGCTCGGCTACATGCTCAGCTTCGCGCGCCGCTTTGGCGCGATGGACAGCGCGATGAAATCCGGAGAATGGGAAAAAATTCCTGGATACACGCTTAGTGAAAAGACATTGGGCGTGGTTGGCGTTGGCAATGTGGGCAAGGCAGTGCTGCGCCGTGCCCGCGCTTTTGGAATGAAGCTTCTTGGTAACGATATTATTGAAATCGCGCCCGACTTCTTGCTGGAGAACAGCGTGGAATCCGTGCCGCTGCGCGACCTGCTGGAACGGGCAGATTTTGTAAGCCTGAACTGCTCGCTTACCCCTTCCTCTTTCCACTTGATGAACGCGGAAAGCTTTGGATGGGCAAAACCCGGCGCGGTGCTCATCAATACCTCCCGCGGACCTGTGGTGGAGGAGACCGCCCTGGTGGGCGCGCTGCAGTCCGGCAGGCTGGCTGGCGCGGCGCTGGACGTTTTCGAGGTGGAACCTTTGCCTGTCGAAAGTCCTTTGCGTGGGATGGAGAACGTGCTGCTCGCGCCGCATAACTCAAACTCCAGTCCGTATTATTGGGAACGCGTGCACTGGAACAGCATTCGCAACCTCGCGCAGTC
>JAAZPN010000337.1 GCA_012797215.1 Chloroflexota bacterium
CTGGCAATCGCCCGCCTGTCATCTATTCCGGCTCCATCGAACGCGTCGATTTTGGCGAAGTAAATGACGACAAAGGTTTTGTTGTCGCTGAGGTTTCCCGCGGGGAGACGCGCTACCACTGGCACAAGCTTAATACGCGCCCTTTTCTGGACTTCAAAGTTACGTTAAGTTCCGGGGAGCGGGCAATGGAAAAAATCATGTCCGCTCTGCCGCCGGCTGATGAATTTGAGGGGGCAATCGCGCGCCTGACCATCAATTACCCTGATGATATCAACGCGACTATCGATGACGCGGAAATCCGCGAACGGGCGCGGCTGGCCATGGAGTTAAAAATCAACAGGCAGCCTTCCTTCAACTTACGGGCGCGCTTGGGGGAGAGTGGAGAAACACAAAGTATGACCCCTGCGGAATTGCTGCAACTTTATTGGAAGCAGAGCCACATGGATGAATCTGAAGTGGAAGCTCTGCAAGCGCTGGGTGAGCGCATTATTCATGGGGAAACGAGCTCTACCCAGAATTGAGCTGAAGTTCAGGCAAAGCGAATAGCGTCCAGCATTCTGGCAAGACGGACGGTTTCACGAACATCGTGCACGCGCAGGATATCCGCGCCGTGCAAAATGCCGTACGCGTTGGCAGCCAGGCTGCCTTCCAGGCGGTCCTCCGGGGGCAGATTCAGCGTGTAGCCGATAAACGACTTACGGGAAATCCCCAGCAGCAGCGGAAAGCCCAGCGCTTTCAGGCGGTCAAGCTCTTTCAGCAGCCGCAGGTTTTGGGCGGTCGTCTTGCCAAAACCAATGCCAGGGTCCAGAATCAGCTGTTCATCGCTGATGCCGGCTTCCTGGGCAATTCGCGCGGACTGAAGCAGTCCTTCCGCTACTTCAGCGGTGACGTCGCCGTAGGAAATATCCACATATCTGCCGCCCAGACTGACGTCAATTGCCGCGTTTTGTGGATTGGAGCGGTTGTGCATCAGCACCAGGCAAGCCCCGCTCGCAGCAACCACAGCGCCCATCTGGGGGTCCGCGCGCAGCCCCCACACATCATTGATGATGTGCGCGCCGGCGCGCAGGGCTTCTTTTGCCACAGCGGCTTTGTAGGTGTCCACGGAGAGGATTATGTCTGGCAGCTCTTCCCGCAGCGCGCATAGCACCGGCAGGAGGCGTTCAAGTTCCTGCTGCGCGGAAACAGGCGAAGCGCCCGGGCGGGTAGACTCCGCGCCCAGGTCCAGGATATGCGCGCCGTCGGCAGCGAAGCGGTGGGCTTGGGCCAGCGCCGCCTGCAGCGGCTTGCCCTGCTGCAGCAGCCCATCGCCGGAGAAGCTGTCGGCGGTGAGGTTGAGAATTCCCATGATGTAGGTCTGGTTTCCCAGGTTTGGCAGCAAATCACGCAGCATTGCGCTCCTTATTGGACGGGCCTGGCTTCGGCGTAAACTTCCACGCGCTCAATTTCCGGACCCGCGCTGTACACAAGCATCGAAAAATCCAACCCAACCACGCCGCCGCCGGGGCTTTGCGCGTCCCAACGGCGGATACCCGCCACGCGGCCGTCCTGGGAGTATGCCACCGCCAAGACCCACAGCGCGCCGGCCTGGGCGGACTCCGGCTGCAGGGCTGCTTTCCCATTCACAATGCAGGACAAGTTACCCCTGGCACAGCTGACTTCCAGATTCGTCACTTCTGCCGGGAGGTAGCGCGTATCATTTTCGGGCACGGGCAGGGAGAAGTCTATGATAGCGCTCGCGTTGAACTTTTCGGGGGTCGGAGGCTGGAAATAGGTAATCAATGGCAGGCTTTGTCCGGCTTTCAATAGGTTCAGCGGCAGGATGGCCGTCTGCGTGCGAGTGTATGCGCCATCCACGCCAGTAAGGGTCACTTTCGCGCTGACGTTCTCCTGGTCTTTTTCTGTATCATTGACTGCCAGCGCGAAGCACAGCACGCCGCCCGCGCGGTCGCGGTAGCAGTCAGTTTGCAGTTCTGCGGTGGGGACTTTAGTTGGCTGGCTGCCCTCGGAGGGCGTGCTGGCAGGGGGCAGGGGTGTTTGCGTGATAGGAATCAGCAGCAGCGTGCCCACGCCCATCGCGTAAGGGATGACAGTCGGGTTGGCGGTCATTAAGGCTTCCAGGCTGATGCCGTAGCGCAATGAAACGCCAAACATATCGTCATCTTCATCGACTTGATAATAAACTGGCGTGCCGGTAGGGGTAGGGCTGGGTGTCAACGTTGGCGTCGCCGTATCTGGCATTGGGCTGGGGGTCTCAGAAGGCAGCGGCGTGCTGGTGACGCGCGGCGTGCTGGTAGGGGCAGGGGAGATGCTGAACACACAGCCGGAAAGCAGCCCGGCAATGATGAACAGCGAAAAGAGATGCTGGATTTTCATAACCTGATTATACCAACGTGCGCGCGCGCAACTAGAGAGGCGCAAAAAGTGTATGAGTTGTGTCAATATTCTCCTGGTTTGCTTGAATCTGCGCATGTGTGGTACTATACTTGTTTGTTAGTAAGACTGGAGCAATAAAGAAATGCCTATTTATACCTACCACTGCGATAACTGCGGGATTCGTTTTGACCAGCAGCAAAAATTCACGGATAACCCTCTGACGCTTTGCCCGGAGTGCAACGAACCAACGCTGCGCAAGATTTACCAACCAGTTGGGATCGTGTTTAAAGGCAAAGGCTTCTATGCTACGGATCACCGCTCCCCATCCGGACAAAATCACGCGCACGCCAAGTCGGAAAGCGCTTCTGAAGGCAAATCAGAGGAGTCAAAAGCGGCGGGGCCGGCCCCATCCACGGACGCGGTAAAGACCAGCAACACAAAAGCTGCCGAATAGGCAGCTTTTTTTATTGGGGGCGTTCGAGGATTAAGCTTGCAGGTTTTGATTAACGCTGGCCTGCAGCGACTGATACTCCGGGCTGGCCGCGTATTCTTTCAGGGCGTTGATGCGTTTGATAATCATCGGGTGCGATTGAAAGAGTTCCGCTAATTGGTTTACAAAGGCGTCATCCTGCGCGTCAATCATGGTCAGCGCTTGTTCATACTCGGCTTGCGACTGAATTTTGGGAGCAGCCAGGCGCACTAAGGCGGAAACCGCGTAATTCAGGCTTCCACACGCCAGCAGCCCGGCGCGGTCGCAAGAAAACTCACAGGCGCGCGACCAGCGCTGGAAAACCAGGTACATGATGTATCCAATCCCAAAAGGTGAAGGCGAACCCGCCAATCCTCCCACAAAGGTGTTCAGCCAGGTATGCCCCAAGGCTACATGACCCATCTCATGCCCCAGCACGAAAGCCAGCTCACCCGCGTTCATGATGCGCAGCATGGGCTCGTACATCACGATATTTTTAGTCTCTGAGAGACCAAAAGTATACGCGTTTACCATATTTTCCCGCACGACATACACGTTCAGCGGACCGGGCTGCAGGCGCCTGGCGCAAACCTGCACCACTTTATCCAGCTGCGGACTGCGCTCCGGGGAGACGAGAAAAGCTTTACGCATCAATTGGGCTTGCATCGCGCGGCTGGAAAATATTGACGCTCCCAGAATGAAAACGACAATCAAGAGGCTCAGGCATTGTGTCAGGAACGCCGAGATAAGAACCACGGCGACGCTAATCAACAATGTAAGCAGCAGGGTGGGGAATTCGTTAGGATGTCGGTAAGCGGTTGTGCGGACCATGCGCCTCGTTTCGGTTCGTTTGGTTACTTAATTTTACCGCCGCTTGCCTCGGAACGCTTGGTGTTGTGGGAGAAAACCCTGGCGCAGCCGGCGTGTATTTGAACAGACCTATTTGCCCTGCTTTCAGCACCCCACGGTGTGTGCAGAAAACGCGGAACTGGATGCTCTTTTCCTTTGACCGGTTGCGGGGGATATAAAAAAAGCGCGGTCACTATCTGACCGCGCTTGTTAATTTTCAGGCCTTGGAAATATTCACAAACACCACCGGGCGGCGTTTGGTCTCATCAAAGATGTGAGACTTTGCCAGGTTCAGCACATCCCGTTCCAGATTTCCGTTCGCGGAACGCGCCAGTTTTTCGATGCGTTTGCGCAAATCTTCAAAAAGGTCCTGTGATTCAGCCGGTGACATAAAGCCCCTGCTGATAATCTCAACCTCTTTCAGATTGGACTTGTCTTTGATAAGGTTCAGCAGAACGATGCCGTCCTGACTCAGCATTTCGCGTTCGCGCATCACTGAGCGGTCCACGTCCCCGACGCCGGTGCCGTCCACAAACACGTACCCGCCGGGGATACGTTCTCCCAGCTTCATCTCTCCGTGTTCAAACTCAATCACGCGGCCGTTCTCAACGATCGCAATCTGGCGGGCGTCCATGCCCACTTCCAGACCCAGGCGGGCATGTTGGTTGAGCATGCGCAGCTCCCCGTGAATAGGTATCAGGTAGCGCGGGCGGGTAAGGTGCAGCATCAGCTTAATTTCTTCCTGGCTGGCGTGCCCGGAAACATGCACCGGCGCGATAGCTTCGTAGATGACCTGCGCGCCCTGTTCCAGCAGGCGGTTGATGGCGCGGTAGACCAACTCCTCATTGCCCGGGATGGGATGCGAGGACAGCACCACGGTATCGCCCTCTTTGATGTCAAAACGCTTGTTGCTGCTGTTGGCAAGTCTGCCGAGGATAGAGGTAGGTTCTCCCTGCGAGCCGGTGACCAGCAGCACTACCTGGCTGTCTGGCATCTGCAAGGCTGTTTCGACAGGTACCACCACGTCTTCCTCAAAATCAATGTAACCCAGCTGCTTCGCAATTTTCACGTTTTCAGTCATGCTTAAGCCCACAAAGGCAACTTTGCGGTGGTAGCGCTGCGCGGCGTTAATTACTTGCTGCATGCGCGAGATAAGGGAAGCAAAGGTAGCAACAATGATGCGTCCTTTCGCTTCGCGAAAAACCCGATCGAAAGCCGAGTCGATTACCTTTTCGGAGGGCGTCCAGCCCGGACGCTCAGCGTTCGTGGAATCCGCCAGCAGAGCCAGAACGCCCTTCTGGGCGAACTCGGCTAGTTTGGCATAGTCGGTCGGCCAGTTATCCACCGGAGTGTGGTCGAACTTATAGTCGCCGGTATGGACGACTAAACCTGCCGGGGTGTCGATTCCCAGTCCAATGCCGTCTGGAACAGAATGGCAAACGTGGAAAGCGTGGACCTTGAAGGGTCCGATTTGCACAGTCTCACCCGCTTTGAGGGTTTGGAGTTTGGCGGTTTTATTGTCGAACCCGCGCCGGTTTAGTTTCGCTCCAATCATGCCAAGCGTGAGCGGCGTGGCATAAACTGGCGCGTCCACGCTCTCGAGCAGGTGCCCGATAGCGCCGGTGTGGTCTTCGTGCCCGTGGGTGATGACGATGCCGCGCACTTTGTTCGCGCGCTGCTTGATGTACTCAAAATCGGGGATGATGTAATCAATCCCGATCATATCGTTATCCGGGAACATCATGCCGGCGTCCACCACCAGGATTTCGCCGCCGTATTCATAGACGGTCATATTCTTCCCAACTTCCCCCAGGCCTCCCAGGGGAATAATGCGTAATTTCTTTTCTTTCATCTTCTTTCCTTAATCATTATTGCAAACGGCCATTGCCGTGAATGTTTATGCTTGGATTTTAAAAATAAAACCCCGCTAAACCAGATCAGCCGGGGAATTTTGTTTCAAAACAGGTTGTATCTTCAACAAAAAGCCGCCAGGCGGCTGGATTAACTGGCGAGAGTATAGCATAAGCGCCGCGTTCTCGTCAAATCCAAAGCTGTTGATTCTGCCGGGTTGTAGGTAAGGATGTGAATTTTAACCAGATGTTTATGAATTGCTTACATATATCCTACATTCCAGCCTTAAATTGGAGTCGCAAAACAAAAAAAGGAGGTTGCTATGGCAAGTATTGTCAAACGTCGTTTTTTTCCAAGGGACCTTTACAATCTGGACCAGTTCATGGATCGGTTTTTTGATATAAACGCCGATCTCTGGGGTTCTCAACCGCTGGGTTTTCCGCTGGATGTCATTGAGAAGGATAACGAGTTCCTCGTCCGGGCGGACGCGGCCGGCTTTGACCCGGAGCTGCTTGAAATCACCTACGACAACAACACGCTCAGCATCAAGGGTGAAATCAAGGAAGAAAACAAAGCAGAACAGGAAGGCAAATACCATCTGCAGGAACGCCGCTCAGGTACATTTTTCCGCAGCGTTTCGTTGCCCGGCCAGATAGACCAGGGAGCGATCAGCGCGGAGACCGAGAACGGAATTCTCACGGTTCATCTTCCAAAGAAGCCAGAAGCGCAGCCAAAACGCATTGAGATTAAACCCAGGTCAATCCAGATTGTTGATCAGGGCAAGTAAGAATCCCTGACCCGAGGATATTGAGGCTGCCGGAAGGCAGCTTCAATGTTTAAATTATTATTACCGGCCTTTTGGCTCGGCCGAATCCTTTTAAGGCTCTGAATATGGGAATGGATTATTTCCCGTTATAATTAGCTTAGTCTGGCCACCCTACAAGGAGAGAATCATGGACGATGAAATGTACCGTGTTCCGCCGAAAGGCAAAATCAAGCTTAAGGATTACGACCCAAACGATTCCAAGCTGTTTGACGGCAATAAAAAAGACGGCAAAGAAGCTTTGCAGAAGTTGAACGCCGAGCTGGAAACATTGCAGGAAGAACTCTACGCGCAGGCGAAACACCGCGTGTTGGTTGTTTTGCAGGCCATGGATACCGGCGGCAAGGACGGCGTTATCCGGGCGGTCTTCGAGGGCGTCAATCCGCAAGGCGTAAAGGTTGCGTCGTTTAAAACCCCCACACCGGTAGAACTTGCGCACGATTACCTCTGGCGCGTGCACCAGCAAACCCCCGGCAAAGGCGAGATGGTCATCTTTAATCGCTCCCACTACGAAGATGTGCTGGTTGTTCGCGTCCATAATCTGGTGCCGGAAGAGGTTTGGTCCAGGCGCTATCAACACATCCGTGAGTTTGAGCGCATGCTCGCGGAAGAGGGCACCACAATCCTTAAATTCTATTTGCACATCGACTTGCAGGAGCAGGCTGAACGCTTTTTGGCGCGCGTGGAAGACCCAACCAAGCAGTGGAAATTTAACCCGGGTGATTTGGAAGAACGCGCCCGCTGGGATGATTACATGAAAGCTTACGAGGAAATGTTGAACCAGACCAGTACAGCCTGGGCGCCCTGGTACGTCATTCCCTCTAATAAAAAATGGTACCGCAACTGGCTCATCTCTAAGATTTTGATTAAGAGTCTGAAGAACCTGAATATGCAGTACCCGGCGCCAGTGGAAAACATCGAGGATTACCACAAGCGGCTGCTTGAAATGGTCTCGGTAAAGTAAACTGCCATGACAGAACTCCCAGGCTCGGAATTGGGAGCCGTAATTGGGGGCCGACTCCAACGTGATTTTATCCTGCCTTTTGAAGGCAAACCCCGCCTGAACACAGTAGGCGGAAACCTGCCCTATGCGGCCGCCGCGTATGCCTTTTGGGGCGGCAAGGCGGGTTTGTACGCGCGCGTGCCCCTTGCGTATTCTCTGCAGGCGCTGGACCCTCTGAAGGAAAGAGGCTGCGACCTGAGCGGTATTGTGCGGGTGAAAGAACCTATTGACGACCGCCGCTTTTTTGCCTATACCGACCCATTAAGTCCGCACGGCGAGAATCCCATCGCGTACTTCGCGGAACGCGGCATACCTTTTCCGCGTGAATTAATTGGGTACGAAAGCGGCGGTTCCCGTTTTTGCAGCAAGTTGGAATATGAGAGCTTCACCGCACGGGTGAATGACCTGCCGCGGGCTTATCTGGAAGTTTCTGCGGCGCACCTTTGCCCGCTTGACTATCTCTCGCATAAGATTCTCCCCTCGCTGATGAAAGCCGGCATGATTGAAACCCTGACCATGCGCGCCAGTGCCTGTTACATGGACAGCAGCTTTTGGGAGGAAATGCGCGGTTTAATTACAGACCTGACTGCCTTCATGCTTACGGAAGCTGAGGCCTTGAAGCTTTTCCGCGGGCGCAGCGTGGATTTGTGGGAAATCGCGGAAACGCTGGCGCAGTACGGGCCTGAATTTGTGCTGGTGCATCTCCCCGACGGCTCTGTGCGTCTCTATGACCGCATGGGGCATAAACGCTGGGTCATTCCGGCTTATCCTGCAAAAACCATTGACCCCACGGGCATGCTGGATGCATTTGACGGGGCTTTTTTGCTGAATTACCGCAAGAA
>JAAZPN010000338.1 GCA_012797215.1 Chloroflexota bacterium
GCGGAAACCCGCTCTAAGAGCCGAGAGCCAAAGAAACGCCCGACAATCATCCCCACCATGAACAAGCTGACTGACTGCGTGGCTGTGTTTTTGCTGAAACCAAGCACTTTTTCCACAAAGTCGGCGCCCCAGTAAATGATGCAGTACTCCACCGCGATGCCGAGCATCAGCGCCAGCCAGAAAATCCAGTAACGCCCCGGCAGCCTTCCGGAATGCTCGGGGCTGAGCTGTCGCGTCGCGGCGCTGCTGGAGGCACGGCTGACCCTGAGGAGCAGCCAAGCGCCCAGCGCCAAAGCCGCCGCCGCGACCAGCAGCACTGCTGGCCGCCAACCAATAGCTTTTTCCACTAAGAACCCCACCAACAGCGGCGCGACTCCAGCAAAGAGAGACGCGATGGTGTTGGCTTCCGAAATCCCAACCGGGCTGCGAGCGCCCATTTCTTCATCCAGAATGGCAGGATAGATGGACAAGATGAGCGTGCCGACGCAGCCCATGAGGAAGATGCCAAAAATCGTGACTGCTGGAGACGCGCCAAAAGCCAGGATCGTCCCACCGACGCCCAAACCGAGCGCTCCGAACGCCATTACTTTCCAGCGCGGAAAACGCGGAATAAAATACGCGCCTAGCAGACCAGTGACCAGCACCCCCGCCGCGAACGCCGAAAAATGGACGCTGCTGAGCGTGTAACTCATCCCAAATTCGTCCTTCAGGTAATTCGTGACCGGACCAGGAACGTTGAGCATGAAGACATACAACGAGAGCAGCGCGTAAATCAGCCAGGTCTTGCGCGAGCGTGTGTTGTTGCTGTTTTGTTCCATAACCCTCTTCTTATTCAGATTCTGAACTATTCTCTTGGTCTGGCTCTGTTGGCTCTTCTGGTGGCAATTGCGCAGTGTCTGACAGACTTCGCAATCTGGCCACGAGAACATAACCAACCGTCGGGAAAACCAGCAGATTAATCATGATACCAATCCCGACCGCGAAAGACGCCCCCTCACTGCCATTCAGCCAAAAACCAATCATCGAGCTGAGCAGCACAATAATCAGCGCGCTGATGCCATAAACCAGTAAAACAACCAGAATAATTTTGAGCGCGGAAGGCTTTTTTGGGGGCTGCATGCCGCAATTATAGACGGATTTAGCGGATTGCGGACATCTTGCTGTTTACCATCGCTGCGGGTCGTGCTCGCGGTCCTTCGTTTCGCCTTCCAGCTCTTTTTTGTAGTTGTATTCCCCCCAGCGGCTGGCGTAGCCGCCCCAGAACTTTAGGGCAATCAACAGCCCAGCCAAAGGGAGCCCCATCATGCTGAAAAGCAGACCTGTGCCTGCCGCATTCCAGCCGCCCTGTATGCCAGCGGCGCGGTAACCGATGATAAAGAAGCTTACTACCATCAGCAGAGCAAGAATCCCATACCCAAGCAGTATTCGAAAAATGAATTTTTTCATGGCGCGCTAAATCCGGTTAATCATTTTTTATTGCCATTTTGCTCATACGCGGCGCGAAGCAGCGCCTTGACCTCTGGCGTAATATCCGCGACTGATGTCAGGCTCAATTTATGGGTGGCCTGGCCGGGGGCTTTGGCCGGGCTCAGCAGGGGGCTTGTGGGCGCGGCGACAAAACGCAGCCCCACATCCACCCGTTCGCGGGTCGCGGCAGCCACCGCAGCGAATTGGCGCTTGCGCACAAAAGGGGTATAGGTGCCGCGCCCTTCCATCACCACATCCGGTCCAAACCCAAGCAGCAGCGCGCGCAATTCTTCAAAGATTGGCAGGAGCGCGGCTTTATTCCCTGTGTATTGACTGAGAGCGTATTCTTCCTCGCTCGGGCGCTGCCAACCCGCGGCGCGCGCGGCAGCGTCCGCAATCGCCCATTGGGTGTTTTGCGCGATGCCGTGCTCGCTCTTCAGCCACTTGCGCACGCTGTTCTGGTCCAGGGGGTCCGGGCAGTTTGCCAGCACCAGCTGCACCCATTGTTCGAGCGTTTTGCCAGTACGTTCTTTAATGCTTTCTGAGACTGCTGCCATCATATCTTGCGGTGAGCTTAAGGTCATTGTGGTTTTTCTCCTCAAAGTTGTGATAGCTAGCCGGCTTCAGGCGTCTCTTCCATAAAGCGGATTGCGGAGCTTTCTGCCAAGCGCGCGCCGGCCTCGGCCAGGAGCGCGTTCCATTTCTCTATCAACGCGGCGGCGTCTTTGCTGTAACTGCTGTGCGCGTCTGCCGCCAGGGTTACCCCCAAGCCTTCCGCCAGGGCGCCAAGGCAGGTGTTTTTCACGCAGCCGTGCGTCACCATGCCGCAAAGCACCACGCTCTTCACCGCGCGGGCGTCAAGCATCTCCTTCAGATTGGTGCCCTCAAACGCATTCCCTTTTTGTTTCAAGAGCTTCAGGTCTTGCGCTTCCGGCACCAGCGTGGGATGCAGCTGCCAGCCAGGCGTATTGGGCGCAAGGTCGCGAGAATCGCAGTGTTGAATCCAGACAACAGGCGCGCCGGCCGCCCGGGCTTTGTTCACAAGAGCATGGATGTTCTCCAGCAAGCTTTCTGCTTTATAAACGGGCGTGCTCTTGGCAAACATCGCCCGCTGGACGTCAATGATAAGCAGAGCGGAGCGGTTTGGGTTGGTGGAGGTAAGTGAGCGATTCATCTTGACAGCTTCTTATTGGGAATTTGTGGTTTCGGAATCATCCCGAACAGATTGTTCCGCAGGCTCTGCAGTCCGCGATTTGCGCTGCTGCATGCGCATCACCCACAGCGTCAGCCCGGCGCCCAGCAACGCGCCGACCGCGCCAGCCAGCAAGGCGCCGCTCAAATTACCCTGCCAAAACGAGGATAAGGGAGCGCTGGGGGTTGTGGTTGGAGTGGGCGAAGGGGAAGGCGCGCGCGTTGGGGTGCGCGTAGGCGTGGGCGTGGCGCTCGGCAGGGGCGGCTGCGTCAGGCTGGTTGGCTGCGCGCCGCTGGGCGTTGGCGCGAGCGGCGGCTGCACGTTTGTACGAATGACCAAACGCTGCCCTTCGTAGATGGTGGATTCCGCTGCTGCCATGCCATTCAAGCCGCGGATGTCGTCCATGGTGACCCCGTACGAAACGGCGATGCCCCACAGGCTTTCGCCGGGTCCGACGATATGGATGATGATGCCTTCTGGATTGGGCGTGTTGGTGATGAGCGGGATGAAAGGCGCGGTGGCTTGCGCCGGTTGGGCGGTTTGCCCTGGCAGGGGTGTGTTTTGAGCGGCAGGCGCGCCCACGCGCACGTTCAGCGTGTAGTAAGTATTACCGTCCGCGCCCTGGGCAACCCCGGCGCCGGCCTGACCGCTCTCATAGCCAATCATCGGTTTGAGATGCCCCCAATCCTGCCAGATTTGATTGACCGCGATAGAAGCAGTGATGTAACCAGCCGTGCCAGCGGCAACATTTTCACTTAAGCCAATATCCCAGGCGTAACTGCCGTCTGAATGGATGTGCGTGCTGGTCATCGTATCGGCCTGGTACTGCGTATGCTGTTGGGCGTAATCCATAATCCAGGAATCTGCGGTGTAAGGCTCCAGCCCGCGCGAAGCCCGCAGCGCGTTCACCGCGGCGATAACGTCGTATCCGGTCTCGGATTGTGCGCGCACGCTGCTTGGACGCAAGGCTAATAGGACAATCGATGCGGCAAGCAGCAGAAAAAAGGTTGTTCTTACAAAGGGAGCTTTCATCTTTGATTAACCTTGGAACTTTTTTATTATAGCGCATGCGCGCGCCGGCTAAAATGCAGGCGGGCGGGGCTGTCCTTAGGGGAATTATTCGCAGGAATATTCAAGCTCGCTGCCCGAAATTTGAATCAGGTCATCATGAACGCAGTGAAGGATCCTTCCGTTCTACAGGCAGGCACCTTTTCATCTCGGTCTTCCAGCAAAGCTAATCTTGGATTTGTCTTTGTGCCCCCCCGCCTTACTCACTCGCTAAATTCAACTTCAAGTTAGTAAGGCCCCTGCGCCGAAGACATAGTCAGCGCATTGGCCAATATATTGGCGTGCGGAGAGGGCTTTGCTTTTTGTGCTTATAAATGAGATACAAAAACGAAGAACAACAGCGTTTCAGGTGACTTTAAGGCGTCTCCACGTCCTTCGCCCAATCGCGCTCGCGCAGATACCATGCCACCAGCTGGCTCACGCCTTCCTCAAGGCCCACCTGCGGTTCCCAGCCCAAGCGCGCCCGGGCCTTGGAAACGTCCGCCACGTTGCTGAACACATCCGCGGGGTGGGTGGCGATGTAGCGTACATCCGCTTTCTTCCCCAGCCGTTCTTCCAGCATACCAATCAGGCGGTTAATGGTAATGACCTCGTGCCCGCCCAGGTTGAATACGTCGTACCCAATTGGACCAAGCCCCAGCATCGTTCCGCGGGCGATGTCGTCGACATAGGTAAATCCGCGCGATTGCTCGCCGTCTCCGGTGACGTACACCGGGCGCCCCTCCGCGATCCACTGGCAGAAGCGGAACATGACCATATCCGGCCGCCCGGCGGGTCCGTAGACTGTGAAGTAGCGCAGCACCGAGATATCCAACCCATACAGGTGGTGATAGGCATAGGCGAAAGCTTCGGCGCCCTTCTTGCTGGCGGCATAAGGCGCCAGCGGATGATCGGTGGGGGCGCTTTCGGCGTGCGGGGGTGTGCCCTCGTCCCCGTACAGGCTGCTGGTGGAGGCTAACACAAACTTTTTGACGCCCTTGCGCGCGCAGTATTCCAGCATATTCAGCGCGCCGAGCGTGTTGGTGTACAAGTAGCTCCAGGGGTCCTTCATGCTGGCGCGCACGCCGGCGACAGCGGCGAGGTTGATCACCGCTTCCACAGGCGGAATAGACGCATCCAGGCGCTCCAGAATCGCTTTATCGGTGATGTCGTCCTGCAAAAAGTGGAAGTTGGCGTTTTCCAGCAGACCCTTCAGGCGGTAGCGCTTCATGCGCAGGTCGTAGGCCGGGCTGAGGTTGTCCAGACCGTAAACCTGGTGGCCTTCGCGCAGCAGAAAGTCCGCCAGACGGGAGCCGATGAAGCCGGCGGCGCCGGTGAGCAGGTAGCTTGCCATTAGAGTTTGACCACTTTCGGGCTTTTCTTGGCGATGTTCTTGAGCGCGTTGCGCGCGTCGAAAATCAGCTGGGCTTTTTCGAAGACCAGGTTGTAGTCCACCTTGCTGTGGTTGGTGATTATGGCGACAAGGTCGGCTTTTTCCACCGCAGCAGCCAGGTCTTTTTCAGAACTCATGCGCACAAACTCATAATCCACGTCGGGGACGTAAGGGTCATAATACGAAACCAGCGCGCCTTTCTCCTGCAGCAGGTGGATGACGTCGAAAGCCGGCGATTCGCGCAGGTCATTCACGTTTGGCTTGTACGCCACGCCCAGAACCAGCACTCTGCTGCCGTTCAGGGGCTTTTTGTAGCGGTTGAGCGCGTCTTGAATCTTGGTGACCACATAACGCGGCATGTTGGAATCGATTTCCGATGCCAGGTCGATAAAGCGCGCGGTGTAGTTGATGGATTTCATCTTCCAGGAAAGGTAGAGCGGGTCCACCGGTATGCAGTGACCGCCCATGCCAGGCCCCGGCGTGAACTTCATAAAGCCAAAGGGCTTGGTGGCAGCCGCGTCTATCACTTCCCAGACGTCAATGCCCAGCCGGTCGCACATTTGCGCCAGCTCATTGACCATCGAAATATTGATCATGCGGAAGGTGTTTTCCAGCAATTTGGTCATCTCCGCCACTTCCGCGGTGGAGACGGGCACAATTGTTTCCAGCGCCTGGGCGTACCAGGCCGCGCTGACTTCCGTGCAAGCCGGGGTGATGCCGCCAACTACCTTGGGGGTGTTGTAGGTGGTGAAGTCCGTTCGGCCGGGGTCCACGCGTTCGGGTGAGAAAGCCAGGAAGAAGTCCTCGCCCACCTTCAGGCCGCAGCACTCGCTCAGCTTGGGCAGCACCAGCTCGCGCGTGGTGCCGGGGTAGGTGCTCGATTCCAGCACGATGACCATGCCGCGGTGCAGGTACGGCGCGAGCGATTCGCTGGCGCTGGCGATGAAAGACAGGTCAGGGTCGCCAGTTTTGCGCAGGGGGGTGGGCACGCAGATAGAAACCGCGTCAATCTCGGTCAACAGGCTGTAATCGGTGGTGGCGCGCAGCCGTCCCGCTTCCACATGCTTGCGCACCTGGGCGTTGGGGACGTCCAGAATGTAGCTTTCGCCGCGGTTGATGCTGTCCACCTTTTCCTGGATGGGGTCGATGCCGGTCACATTAAAGCCGGCGTTGGCAAAGGTGATTGCCAGCGGCAAGCCTACATAACCCAAACCAATGATGGCAATATTGGCTCTGCGTTTGTTAATCAATTCCATGATTTCATCTTTAACCATAATTCACCTGGTTTCTGTGCATTTTTTCTAAAAGAGACTTAATTGCTCCGGGGGCATTTCTTTTTGCGCCTCGGGAGTTATTTCGGGGGTCGAGGGTTTTTCTGTTTGCTGCAGGAACTGCTTCAGACGGCCAAAATCTTCCAGCAGCGTGGTCTTCAGGGCGGGTTGGTGCAGCGCCGCGGCGGGATGATACATGGTGACCACCACGCGCCCTTCCACCTTATGCGGGTGCCCGTGAATCTGGCTAATCCTGCCGTCGCTGATAAATTTGCCCATAGAAAAGCGCCCCAGCGTCACAATCACGCGCGGGTTGATGGCTTCTATTTGCGCGTTCAGGTACTGGTCGCACGCGCTCAGTTCCTCTGGCTGGGGGTCGCGGTTGTTGGGTGGACGGCACTTGACCACGTTTGTAATGAACACCTCGGAGCGCTTCAGGCCGGCGCACGCCAACAGCTCATCCAGAAACTTGCCCGCCTGCCCAACGAAGGGCTGGCCTTGCTGGTCTTCATGGTAGCCGGGGCCTTCGCCAATGAACATAATTGGGCTTTCGGCAGGGCCTTCCCCCGGAACGGCGCGCGTGCGGCCTGCAGATAAGGGGCACGCGCTGCACTGCTGCACCTGGGCGCGGATGTCTTGTAAGCTTTCTTCTGCCGACATAAATGGGTCTCCGAGAATGAATTTTACTCCATTACCCGTTCAAAAATCGCTTTCCGTGGGTTTTAACAGCTTTTGCAAAGCTTCAGGCTCGATTTCTGCGAGCGTGAGCAGCAGCGCGTCCTCGCGCGTATCCTGGTAATACCCAGGGCGCAAGCCGACCGCCTGGTATCCCATTCCGTAATACAGATGCAGCGCGGATTCGTTGCTCACGCGCACCTCCAGCAGGGATTTGCGCGCGCCAAGCTGCCAGGCTTCCAGCAGCGCAGCGGCCAACAAAGCCCGCGCGATGCCGCGCCCGCGAAATACCGGTGCGACAGCCAGCGTGGCCACCTGCGCTTCATCCGCGGCCAGCCAGACAACTACATTCCCAACAAGCCTGCTCTGCCCGGATTCAGCGCTGCTTTCAGCCACCAGGCAGATTGAAGCGCTGTCCGGGCGCAATTCGTACGCAAACGAACCCGGCGGCCAGGGGTCGCTGAAGCAAAGCCGGTCCAACGCTTCCACCTGTGGCAGGTCGGCGTGGGTCATCCGGCGCAAACGGATGGGTGTGAGGGGCATCATTCGGGGACGTTGCTGAGGGTGTGCACGTATATGGGTGAGAGCGCGGCGGCGTCATCCGCTTTGCCATCTTTTAGTCGCTGCCAGGCAAGCTCTGCCAATACAGCCGGGCGGCGCAAAGATTGCGCGGGGCTGGCCAGGCGCGAAGTCTTCCATTTGCGCCCGAGGACGCGGCGTTCTTCCTCGCCCATTTCCCCGCACACATACACCGGGGAGCTAATCGACGCCGCAATTTCACGCGCGTCCGAGACCTGTACTTCGCCCTCGCGCGTCCAATGGTTGTTCGCGGCCAGGTAGCGCGCCCAGGCAAAGCGCCCGCGCCCCACCTGCAGCAGGGCAATCATCGGGCGGCGCAAAATGGGCTGCCCGGCGGCCAGGATATCCAGCGAGGGCACCCCCGCCACGGGCAGCTTGCGCGCCAGCGCGATGCCCTTGCACACGCTCATCCCAATGCGCAGGCCGGTGAACGAACCCGGGCCCAGCGCGATGCCCAGCCCGCTCAGGTCGGCAGGGCGCGTTCGGGTGCGGGCGAAGAGCTCGGAAATGGCGGGCACCAACTCGGTGGTGTGGTAATGCTGGCTGCGCCAGGTCTGTTCGCACAAGACGCGCGTGCCGTCAAAGAGCGCCAGCCCAATCCAATCGGTGGAAGTGTCGATGGCTAAAAGCATCAGGAAGCTCCAAAAATCATTTTTTCCAGCTCTTTGCAAATGCCTTCGTAGGCTTTGCCGCTTGGGGTGAAGACCAGGTGGCGCTGCTCCAGGGCCATGTACTGCATCTGGATCCAGAGGCGCTCTTCGGGCAGGTGCGCCCGGATCAGGTCCGCCCATTCCAACACGACCGCGCCGTGTTCCAGCATGCCGGGTAAGTCCAGAACGGCGATATCCAGCGCGCTGCCGGAGAGGCGGTAGGCATCGGTATGGTAGAGGTGCGTGCCGTCGGGGTGGCGGTAGTCGTTAATGATGACGTAGGTGGGGCTGGAGACAGGGTCGGCGGACCCCCAGCCCTGGGCGATGCCCTGCACGAGCGTGGTTTTGCCAGAGCCGAGGTCGCCTTCCAGGCAGATGAGCTGGCCGGGCTTCAGCAGGCTGCC